>JAGIAB010000142.1 GCA_017745135.1 Flavisolibacter sp. | reverse complement strand
CACCGGCAGTGAAGGCTAATAAACTAAACAATGAAATTTTAAAAAATGATTTTACGAGATTCATATTGTTGTTTGTTTTGGATAATTATTAAGATTACCTGTAGACATAGTAGAAGGTTAACCTGTAAACAAGATCATGATCTCTACGAGCAGAACCGGTTAGCCCTGTCTGATTTGACGTATACCTGTTATACCAGACATTTGGAACGAAGTGAACATTTTTCACAGGAGTGAAATCAAGTCCGGCAGTAAAGAACAATTCTTTATTGTTTGGCTCGTAGTTACCTGAAAGCCCTTTATAGGAAGAATATAAATTGCTATTATAATTCACATCAGGGTTATAATTATCCAGCCTTGTAAAGAAGCCCAACTTATCTTTAATGACACTTCCTTTTACAAAAGCTGATACTGCTGTTGCTTTTGCCGAAATGGTGTCTCTTTGGAGCGTTTGCACGCCAACAACGTCCTGCTGCCCATGATTGACGAAGGCCTCAACGCCAACGGTGAAAGCCGGAGTTGTATAAGCCACAAACCCCTTTATCATGTTACGAGAATGATGCCATGTTAGCGTACTGTTGAGTCGCTGATAATCTGCGTACAGGTCAACTACAATTCTTTTATCAAGGAATTTTGCAAACACATCTCCATAAAACCATTTGAATTTATCATTCTCCGGCCTGGCTCCATTTCCATTTCCGACCATAAGGTTGTAACCAAAATTTGCCTGACTATCAAATTTTCCCTGCAGAGCAACACCCAGGTCAAACGATGGTGTACGACGAATGTCCGCAACCGTTCTTTCCACGAAACGATAACCCCAGACAGGTTCTGTTACCAGGGAAAAAGTCGGGGTAGCTACCTGCCCAATAATAAGATCGGTTCCCTTCCAGACGTTTTTCCACCGTAGGTTGGCAAGCTTAATATAGAAAGCCAGTTTGCCATCACTCAGCAGATCCCCGCTTGTAACTCCTGAAGAATTAGTGACATTGTCCTCCGCCGCTAACAATACTTCTGCCGCAAATTTTGGACTGATGTCATAATTATAACCCAGGTACACACGCCGGATTTGAAAAGCGTTTCTTCCCTTTTCAATTCCTGTGTATTGATTTGAACCGCCGCGGTTCAGAGAATCCGAATGTGCTTTATAGTAATAGTCGCCGAAGGTATATCCCCATAATTTACCCGACGGCTTAAAACTTGTATCAGCTTTTTGTTTTTCCTGGGCAATTGCAGCCTTTGCAGATATGAGTACACTTAGAATGATACCAATGCTTATAGATTTGTACATGTCTCTGAATCGATTTATTTCCATAGCAAAGGACGAACTGGAATGTTAACAAATTGTTACCACAGCATTACTGAATTGTTACCACTTTAGATCATTTTATTGACTCAACACTTACACGGGGAGTTTTGAAAAAGAAAACCCCTGTAAAAACAGGGGTCGGTTGGAAATAAATCTCTATTTGAGACTTTAAACTGATTTGCCGGATTTTTCATAGGTTGATAAAATACCTCTTGAAAGATGAAGCCACTGTCGGAAATTTTTAAAGAATCATTCTTTAAAAAGCTATCGTAATGATCTCCATCCAACAGGTTTCCATTGTTCAGATAGAATTTGAAAAAAATTTCACCTGAACAATCATACCTTATAATTTTTTCTATAAACAAATTTTTATACGGGCTTTCCTTAAACGCTTTCTTTACTGATGAGGGCAATTGCCATGTCCATTTGATATGCTGCACCCTTTTTTTGTTTGCGGAATATGGATTGAGGGTGGCAACTGAATCGCCATGCAGAGATGCAGATTGTGAAAAAATAATAACAGGTAAACCAATCATTAACACAACTAAAAAATGCGCCTTACTGAAAAAATAGTCCATTGCCATATTTGTGACAAAGAACTATTGTCAATGTTACCTTTCTATTAAGACAAGATTAAGAAATTAAAAACTCAGCTTATTAGCCAAAGCCACTACGTTCATACAATTTGTTTGTACAGTTAGTATTTAATACCTGCAAAATGGAGTGCAGATTAATTCATCAGGAGAATTGACCCATGCTTTAACGCTTGCCAGCCCCTGATCGATTGTAATGAAGTGATAACTATCATTTATGTTTTTGATGATGCAGATTGTTTGTCGTGGCCATTGATTTTTCTTTGAAAACAATCCTGCAAACGATCTGAAGTTCTTCTTTTCCCTACGCTGAACATGTCGCACATAAGTTTGCGAGCAATTTTCCAATCCCTTGGTGCTCTTTGTCAATATATGTATGACCAAGAAGGATTCAGTCAGTGTCAGAATGTTTGTGATCATTGCTTCGATGCAGCTAAAAAACATTCACACTCCGACTTAATCGATGTTCACTTAACTCATCTAATAAGGGTTGGAATTAGCCAAAAAGCTCACTGCTTAAATACCTGTCGCCCCTGTCGCAAACAATGAACACAATTACACCGGCCTTTAACTCGCTGCTTAACCGGATGGCTGCTGATGCTGCACCGCCGCTGCTCATGCCGGCGAAGATGCCTTCTTCTTTAGCCAGCCTGCGGGTCATCTCCGTTGCTTCCTGCTGCGACACGTCCATTACACGGTCAACCCTTGCAGGGTCAAAAATTTTTGGAAGGTAAGCCGGAGGCCAACGCCTGATGCCGGGAATAGAAGATTCCTCCGTCGGCTGGCAACCTATAATTTGAATGGAGGTGTTTTGTTCTTTTAAATACATGGAAGTACCCATGATGGTTCCGGTAGTGCCCATGGAGCTTACGAAGTGTGTGATCTCACCATTGGTATCCCGCCATATTTCAGGCCCTGTTGATTTATAATGCGCTGAACTGTTATCCGGATTGGCAAACTGGTTGAGCACAAAATAGTCACCACTGGCGCCTTTCTCTTCAGCATAATCCCTGCATTCCTCAATGCTATCGAGCAAAATCACCTTTGCTCCAAAGGCCTCCATCGTCAATACCCTTTCCCTGGTGGAAGAAGCGGGCATGACCAGTTCTATTTCCAGGTTAAAAAGCTTTGCCATCAGGGCCATGGCAATACCGGTGTTACCGCTGGTTGCTTCAATTAATTTCGTCTTGCTGTTAATCTGCCCTCTTTCCAGGGCACTGCGAATCATGTTGAGAGCGGGACGGTCCTTCACACTGCCGCCCGGATTATTACCTTCCAGTTTTGCATAAATGGTTGTATTGGGATTAGGATTCAGTCGCTTTAATTCAACCATCGGAGTATTTCCTACCAGATCTAAAACATTCGCCATAGTTTATAGACTTTAAATTTTTATAGCAACCGTAAGTTCCTTATCGAGCTTAGTTCAAATTTGATAGTAATCCTATCAAATTTGAAAATCTGTATAAAGTTCTTTTCCGCCTTACGATTGCTATTAAAAATATAAATGTAGGTTGATCAGGTAATTTATAAGCCGGTCAACTGCTTTATTCTTCCCTGTTTTCAGAATAATCGCATTACTGTGACTGTTCTATACTGTTATTTTTATTCAAAATCAGGCTGCGGAGTATAACGCAGGTAAGATTTGACCACCCTCACTCCCTTTGGAAACTTCTTTTTGGCCTCAGTGTCCGACAGAGAATTGGCTACAATGACCTCCTCTCCTTTTTTCCAGTCAACAGGAGTAGAAATACCAAACTCAGAAGAAAGCTGTAACGCATCCAAGGCTCTTATGATCTCCTGAAAATTTCTTCCAATGGCAGCAGGATAAGTTAATACCAATTTTATTTTTTTATCAGGCCCGATAATAAATACAGAACGAACGGTTGCAGTAGCTGATGCATTCGGATGGATCATATCATACAATTCGGAAACTGCACGGCTTTTATCCGCGATCAAAGGAAAATCAACAACCGTGTTAGCCACTTCATTTATATCTTTTACCCAACCGTTGTGATCTTCCAGGCTGTCCACACTTACTACCAACACTTTTGTATTTCTTTTTTTGAACTCCTCGCTAAGTTGTGCCGTCCTGCCAATTTCCGTGGTACATACAGGAGTAAAATCGCCGGGATGCGATAGCAATACGCCCCATTTATCGCCGAGGTAGTTATAAAAATCAATTTCACCTAACGTTGTCACAGCTTTAAAATTGGGAGCTGTATCCCCTAATCGTAATGACATAATTGATTTGTTTTAAAGTATAGTAATGATTTGAATGCATGACACTGCCATCACCAAATACAAACTAAACCCGTATGTAAGAAAAATGCATGGTGTGGCTGTCCATTATGCGCAAGGCAGTGGCAGGATTTATTTTGCACTAGCCATTCATATGAGATAACTTCTTCGTCGAAGCTTTACGCTTTAGGCAGGTTAATTTCACTAAAGCTGCTGGCAGTTCTTATTAAAGGAACGCTGTTCAACCATTTTCTATGGGCAAAGTCGCCGAAGGTTTCCTTCTCGTTTCTCTCTGCTTTATAGGTAGCAAACAAATAGTCAAGTTCCGTTAACAAGCCATTTTCATCAAGGCTTTCTTTATATAGCTTGTTCAGGCGTTCACCGTTCCTGTCACCACCAATGAACAAATTGTATTTACCTAAAGCAGTACCTACAAAACCAATTTCGGCAGCGTAGGGCCTTGAACAACCATTTGGACAACCCGTCATTCTCGTTACAATTTCTTCCTTCGCCAGGTCGTACTTCAATAACATCGGTTCTATTTTATCCAGTAGCACGGGCATATAGCGCTGGGCCTCTCCAAGGGCAAGCGGACAAGTATTCAACGCCACACAAGCCATTGCATTTTTACGAAGTGCTGAAACATTAGTAGTATGCTGAATAATTCCGTAGTCTTCAAGTATCTTTTGTATGGCAGCTTTGTCTGCAGGCTGAATATCACCTAAGACCAGGTTTTGATTGCAGGTAAAAGTAAAGTTGGCCTTACCTGTTTTTGCCACTTCTAAAAGTGCCGTCTTCAATAAAAGTTTTTCATCATCTAAAATTCTTCCATTCTCCACATATAAAGTATAATACCACAACCCTTCATGGTTTTGTTCCCATCCATAAAAGTCCTGCCTTGATTCAAATTGAAAAGGTTTTGGCGCTTCAATTTCAAAACCACATCTCCGCTGCAACTCTTCTTTCCAAAATTCCATTCCCAGCCTGTCCAACGTATACTTTAACCGTGCTACTTTTCTATCACTGCGGTTACCATAATCTCTTTGAATGGTAGCCACTTCATACACGGCTTTTACTGTTTTTTCTTTACCTGAAACAAAACCAAGCACAGAAGCCAGGCGTGCATAGTGATCGGGGTTGCCGTGTGTAGCCGACATACCACCGCCAATGGCAATATTGAATCCTTTTAGTTCATTGTTTTCTATGATGGCAATTAAACCGAGATCATTGCCCAATACATCGATATCATTATTGGGTGGAATAACAATACCCACTTTGAACTTACGCGGCATGTAACGGTTTTGGTACAAAGGATCAGCCTCCAGTTCTTTATCTATTAATTTTTCGCCATCCAGCCATATTTCGTAGTAAGCATTTGTTTTGGGTAACATGCGTGCAGCAATCTCTCTTGCATAATCATAGATCTCTGCATGAAGCGGTGATTGTTTGGGGTGAGAACTGCAAAGTACATTACGGTTTACATCACCACAGGTAGCAAGCGTTGTAAGCCCTGCTTCGTTAAAAGCTTTGAGCGTTGGCTTTACTTTTGATTTTAAAACACCGTGCAGTTGTATGGTTTGGCGGGTAGTGATCTTCAGAACACCTGTAGAATTTTCTCCCGCGATATTGTGTAGTGTTATGTATTGCTCAGGCGTTATCACTCCTCCGGTCAACCGTAAACGGATCATGAAAGAATAAAGCCGCTCCAGTTTTTTTGCAGCCCGTTCTTCGCGGCGGTCGCGATCATCCTGTACATACATGCCATGAAAACGAACGAGTGCATGATCGTCTTCGTAAAGGTTTCCGGTGATCTCGTTGGCAAGACTTTCGACAAATGTTCCCCTAAGGGCATCACTTGCCATTTTTATTCGTTCTGTTGAAGAAAGGTTTTCGTTATTTTCTGCCATGGTGTTCGTTCTTGTTTTTGTGGTGATGTTGCTCAATTATGAATAAAAAACAACTGCGTTTGGATGCTTTACTTCACAACTGGTATTTTAATGGCGGAAGAAATTTCCAGTGATGAATAACAATTTTGAATTTATGCGCAATCACTAATACACATCTGTCAGGTATCTTCCATCCTCTTTTAATTCCTGAAGAAATTGCATTGCCTCTTCCGGCGATTTATTTCCATACTTCTCTGCCGCCTGCAAAAAAGCGTTTTCCACATCTGCACTCATAGGATCTTTTGTTCCGCATATATAAATGGACGCCCCGTTGTTGATCCATTCCAACAGTTCAGCACCTTGTTGTATCATTTTATTCTGCACGTATATTTTCTCTTGCTGATCCCTGGAAAAAGCAACATTCAATTTGCTGAGCGTACCTGTTTCTTTCCAGTTTTGCAATTCAGTTTGATATAAGAAGTCGGTAACGAAATGCTGATCACCAAAGAACAGCCAGTTCTTTCCGCTTGCACCGGTGGCATCTCTATGAGCAATGAAAGAACGGAAGGGAGCAATGCCGGTTCCTGGACCGATCATGATCACATCTTTATCATCAGCAGGCAAACGGAATTGATTGTTCTTATGAATGTAAAACTCAAAGCTTGTTTCTTCCGGCAATGAAGCAAGGTAATCAGAACACAATCCGTATTTCAATTCTTCATTAACAATAAAATTGTTTCTTGCTACTGTAATATGAATCTCGCCATCATGTGCTTCCGGTGAAGAGGAAATAGAATACAACCGCGGTGCTATGGGTTCCAATATACCAAGCAATTGCTCAAACGTGTTAGCCGCCGGTAACGGATAGATTCGCAACAAATCCAGCAGGCCCATTTTTGTTTTGGGGATATCCTGTTTGGTAAGCTCCGCATATTTTGCCACAATGCGTTCCGGCAAATAAACAATATTGAGTTTTCTTTTAAGCAGATCAATAGCAGTCAATTTTTCGTTCTTAAAATCAAATTTTTCTTCACCATCAATGCCTGATAATTGAAGAATGGCTTCCACAACCGGAACCGGGTTTTCGGGTATGACACCCAGGGAATCACCCGGCAAATAATCAACTCCTTCGGCAGCAATTTCAATATGCCTGGTTTCTTTGTTCGATCCCCTGTCGTTAAGGTTGATATTGGTGATGATGGTGCCGGTGTAAATTGTTTTACCTGTTGACTTCTTCGTTAAAACAGGAGCCTGATTCTGCACAGCAGCTTTCCCGTTATTATTTCCACTCAGCGCATGAAGCACTTGTACAAACCAGGTTTCGGCATCGCTTTCGTAATCGATGTCGCATTTTTTCAGATCAACAATGCGTTTGCCACCCAAGCGGTTTAACTGCTGATCTACATCTTCACCTGCTTTACAAAAAAGAGGATACGCCGTATCTCCCAATGCTAAAACACCATAGTTTAATTTTTCCAGCTTCACACCATTGCCATGAATGTGATCGTAAAACTTTTTTGCAGCAGCAGGCGGTTCACCCTCACCATGAGTGCTCATGATGGTGAGAAAATATTCTTCTTTGGATAAATCGTTTAAGCGGTATTGATCGAGGCTGACCAGTTTTGCATTGATGCCAGCTTTCTTGGCCTTTGCTGCAAACTCGGAAGCCAGTTTTTTTGAATTACCCGTTTCCGTTCCGTAGGTGATGGTTATTTTATTTACCGAGGGTATCCCGGGAGTTACTG
>JAGIAB010000141.1 GCA_017745135.1 Flavisolibacter sp. | reverse complement strand
AGTAATGTGTCCTCCTGTTCCAACACCGGTGATCACATAATCCAAACCATCTCCAAAATCATTAATAATTTCCTGCGCCGTGGTTTTGCGATGGATTTCCGTGTTGGCTTCATTATCAAATTGCTGCGGTATCCATGCTTTTGGATTTTCCTTTGCCAGTTCCTGGGCTTTTTCAATAGCGCCTTTCATTCCTTTTTCCCTGGGCGTTAAAACAAATTCAGCGCCGTATGCCGACATGATCTTTCTTCTTTCCACACTCATGCTTTCCGGCATTACCAGTATCAATTTATATCCCTTCACAGCAGCAGCCAAGGCCAGGGCAATCCCGGTATTGCCGGAGGTTGGTTCAATGATGACACTGTCCTGTTTGAGAATGCCCTTTTGTTCCGCATCTTCTATCATTGCCAAACCAATGCGGTCTTTAATGCTTGCTCCCGGATTTTGTCTTTCCAGTTTAATCCATACTTCGTGATCATTTCCAAAGATTTTGTTCAGCCGAACGTGTGGCGTATTTCCGATCAGTTCTAAAACGTTATTTACTTTCATGGAGGTTGTTTTGTGTTTGATAAAATTTTATAGTACAGTATTAGCCTTGGTTATTACACGATTTTTTGTCACGAATTGCACGAATGAACCTGCAAATTATTTAAGAGTTTCAAGTAATTGTTAAACGATTTTTATAACCTCTGCCATTTATTATTCATTTTGATTGTTATGTCCTGCATTTTTCTAATTCGTGTAATCCGTTCCCGATAGCTATCGGGATAATTCGTGTTATCAAATAACAAAATTCAATGGTTCAGGAAACGGATTGTTATCCTTTACATGCACTTCACTTTTATGATACACTACAGAATTGGGGGGTACACTATTCGTTAGCCATACATTACCGCCGATAATGCTTCCCGATCCTACTACAGTGCTTCCGCCAAGTATAGTTGCACCTGCATAGATCACTACATTATCTTCAATAGTAGGATGACGCTTGCTGCTTGTAATCGCTTTCGAAACACTCAATGCACCTAAGGTAACTCCCTGGTAAATTTTTACATGATCACCAATGATCGTTGTTTCTCCAATCACCACTCCCGTTCCATGATCAATGGAAAAAGAACGTCCGATTTTTGCAGCCGGGTGAATATCAATGCCGGTTTTGCTGTGGGCATACTCGGTAAAAAACCGTGCAAGTAAAATGCACTTACGCTGGCAGAGAAGGTGCGCCATCCGATAAACAAAAACGGCAAAGAAACCGGGATAGGCTGAAACTACCTCCTCAATGCTTTTAGCCGCGGGATCGCTATTAAGAAGAGCATGCGCATCCTCCTGCAACAGATCATAAATTGTTGGAAGTTGTTCAAAAAAAGTAGTTGCCCTGGATTGATCTTCGGCGCAAAGCGAAATGAGTGAACTCAACTGGTTTCGCAATTCAGTGTATTCAATTTCCAAACGTGCCTTACTTAGTCCGTTCGAGCTAAACAAAAAAGCAAATAGATGCTCAATAAAGCGATGTGTTTTTTCCTTGTCAGGCAGGGGCTGCCTGCTTTGGTTGGACAGCAGTTTTTGCAATAAAATTTCTTTGGGCATACATTGGTTCCCGTATTCTTTTAAACAGCAAGCCCGATAAAATTAGGAACTAAGTTTTAACTTCTGTCATCATCATTCACCGAAGCTCTGTCACCATCGAGTAATCTTTCTTCTTTATTGGCATTTTCATACTCCGAAGCCTCTTCTTCAATAATGCGTTCCAGGTTTTCACCCGTGGTAGCGGAACTACCCGTATTTACATTCTCTTTTTCGTTTTGTTCCCAGGTTTCCCTTACATTGTTCAGTTCTGTTCCTTTATGAATATTCTTAGGCATAGTTCAAATTTTAATTGAACTCCCATCAAAAAATTTGCCTTTTAAAAGAAAAGGAATCCCAAAACTGAGATTCCTTTCTTATTTAAACCCACAATTACTACAAGTTTTTCAAGGCTTCGATTTTCTCCCATCTGCGTTTGATCTCATTAACTTCCAAATCATAAAACTCTGCGGCTTTTTCAGGGAAGCTGTTTTTGATGGTTGTGAAGCGGTTTTCATTATAAAGGAATTCACTCAGCTCAACGCTTGGTTGTTTACTGTCGATAGTAAAACGCTGACCTTTTTCCTTCAAAGGATTGAAGCGGAACAGTGGCCAGTAACCTGTTTTCACTGCAAGGCTTTGCTGATCCAAACCATTTCTCATGTCGTAGCCATGTGCAATACAGTGGCTGTAAGCAATGACCAGAGATGGACCAGGAAACGCTTCTGCTTCAAGGATTGTTTTTAGGGCATGCACATCGTTAGCACCCATAGCAATTTCAGCGACATAGGCATTCCCATGAGCTATAGCCTGCATTGCCAGGTCTTTCTTGCCGGTGGTTTTTCCTTTGATGGAGAATTTGGCGCTTGCCCCCAGCGGAGTTGATTTTGATTTTTGTCCGCCGGTGTTGGAATATACTTCCGTATCCAGTACAAGAATATTGATGTTTTCGCCTGTTGACAATACATGATCCAATCCACTGAATCCAATATCATAAGCCCAACCATCACCACCAATAATCCATGATGATTTCTTTTCCAATGCATCAGCGATAGCCAATAATTGTTTGGCACCGATGCTGTTCAGTAAACGCAAACGGTTCTTTAACTCATTTACATTTTTACGTTGTGCAATGATATCACCTTCCTCTGCCTCGGGATTGTTCAGAATGGCTTCGGTAAGTTGTTCACCAACATCCATTCTTAAATTTGCTAACAGCATTCTTGCATACCCACGTTTTTGGTCCTGTGCAAGTTTAATACCCAAACCAAATTCGGCATTGTCTTCAAACAGTGAGTTAGCCCATGCCGGTCCGCAACCTTCATTGTTTGTTGACCATGGCGTTGTTGGCAGGTTACCACCATAGATGGAAGAACATCCCGTAGCATTGGCAACCATCATTCTGTCACCAAATAATTGAGTGAGCAATTTGATATACGGCGTTTCACCACAACCGCTACAAGCACCTGAGAACTCGAACAATGGCTGAAGCAATTGAGAACCTTTTACGGTTGTCTTTGCCACTCTTGTACGGTCAATATCAGGAAGCGATAAGAAGAAATCCCAGTTTTGTCTTTCAGCATCTCTTAACGGCAACACATCCTGCATATTGATGGCCTTGTGTCCAGGTTCTGTTTTGCTTTCTATCGGGCAAACTTCATAACATAAATTACAACCGGTACAATCATCAACAGAAACCTGCAGTGTATAAGATTCCTGGTCTTTGAAGAATTCTTTACCAATTGGTGCTGTATGTTTGAAGAAATCAGGAGCCTCTTTCAACGCATCATTACTGTAAACTTTCGGACGAATGGCTGCGTGAGGACAAACGAAATAACATTTGCCGCACTGAGAACAAAGCGATGGATCCCAAACAGGAACGGTATCAGCAATAGCCCTCTTTTCGTATTTAGTTGTTGAAGAAGGATAGGTACCATCGGTTGGGAAAGCACTTACCGGAAGTTCATCACCTTCACCAGAAATAATTCTTGACAGCACACCCTGAACAAAACCAGGAGCACCATCATAGTTCAATTTTTCTGCTTCTCTTTCACCAACAGCCAATTTTAAATAATCAATTTCAAAAAGATTATCCAGTGTTGAATCTACGGCAGCAAAGTTTTTCTGAACAATTGCTTCACCTTTTCTTCCGTAAGATTTACGGATACCTTTTTTAATATAGTCAATAGCCTGTTCTTTCGGAATCACATTCGAAATGGCAAAGAAGCAGGTTTGCAAAATACCGTTGATGCGGTTGCCCATACCGGTCTCTTTTGCCACCTTACCGGCATTGATCACATATAGCTTCAATTGTTTTTTAATGATCGTTTGCTGGATGGTTTTTGGCAGTTGATTCCATACATCATCAGTTGCAAATGGAGCATTCAACAAAAGTGTTGCACCGTGTTCTGCATCTTTCAACACATCGTACTTCTGCAGGTAGTTGAACTGGTGAACAGCAATGAAGTTGGCAGAGTTAATGAGGTAAGTAGAATCAATTGTTTGTTCGCTAAAGCGCAAATGCGAAGTGGTTAGTGAACCGGATTTCTTGGAATCATAAACGAAATAACCCTGCACATGATAGTTGGTCACTTCACCAATGATCTTGATCGTATTTTTATTTGCACTTACGGTACCATCTGCACCCAAACCAAAGAACAATCCGCGGAAGAGATGCTGATCTTCCAGTGAGAATGTTTTATCGTAGCTCAAACTTGTGAACGTTACATCATCTTCAATACCGATGGTGAAATGTTTTTTCGGATATTTTTTAGTCAGTTCTTCAAAGATGGCTTTTACCATGGCAGGATTGAATTCTTTTGAAGCCAGTCCGTAACGGCCACCAATGATGTTTGGAATTTCATGTGTCCATGAAGAGTGCATAGCACTTACTATATCCATGTACAATGGTTCACCAATAGCACCGGTTTCCTTGCAACGATCCAGAACAGCAATTTGTTTTACTGTTTTTGGAAGTGCATTGATGAAATGGCGAACAGAGAAGGGACGGAACAGGCGAACCTGCAAGCAACCCACTTTCTCTCCCAGGTTATTTAAATAGTCAACAGTTTCTTTTACTGCACCGGAACCTGAACCCATGATGATGATCACCCTATCTGCATGAGCATCGCCATAGTATTCAAACAATTTATAAGAACGGCCTGTCAGCGCTTTGAATTTGTTCATGGTTTCTTCTACAATGCCAGGCACTGCCCAATGAAACTGGTTGGCAGCTTCGCGGCTTTGGAAGAATACATCCGGATTTTGCGCCGTACCACGAACAAAAGGATTGGCAGGATTTAAAGAACGATTACGGAAACGGGTCACATCTTCTTCATTGATCATCTGCCTGATGATCTCATCGGCAAGGATCTCTACTTCATTCAACTCATGCGAAGTACGGAACCCATCAAAAATGTTTAAGAAAGGAATGCTGGAACGCAAAGAGGAAGCTGTCGCGATCATCGCCATATCGTGTGCCTGTTGCGGGTTGTTACCAAACAACATGGCAAAACCTGTTTGACGAACGGCCATTACATCGCTGTGATCACCAAAAATAGAAAGAGCATGCGTAGCCAAAGCTCTTGCTGCAATGTGAAACACAGTTGGCGTTAATTCACCTGCAATTTTGTACATGTTAGGAATCATCAATAACAAACCTTGCGAGCAAGTAAATGTTGATGCTAAGGCACCGCCCTGCAATGCACCGTGAATAGCACCGGCGGCACCGGCTTCACTTTGCATTTCAATTACGTTAGGAACCTGGCCGTAAATATTTTTAATACCATCTGAACTCCATTCGTCGGCAAATTCGCCCATGTTTGATGAAGGAGTGATTGGGTAGATGGCACAGACCTCGCTGGTTTTATAAGCGATATGGACGGCGGCCTGGTTACCATCCATAACCTCGATTACCTTATTCTCTTCCTTCGTTTGCGGCTTCGAAGGGGTAGTTACAACTTCCATTTGAGTTTTATTTAGATGAGAAAAACTGCTTCAAACGTACCAAGAGCAGATTTTTTTGGAGATGAGGAAAGTCAGGGTAAAAGATGATATTGGTGATGCGGACAAACCTGTCCCTTTGAAAATGGTTCCTGATTTTTTTGTAAGAACACAAAAAAACGAAAGCATCTTCAGTCAACAATTAATAAAAATCAGAAGCGGCACTGATTAAGGACAAACAGGTCTTTTATTCTGCAGCTAATTTTGCCGTCATGAATACCTGGTATCACATCTCTGTATGGCTTCATATTATTGGAGTAAGCTTTTGGATTGGCGGCATGTTATTTCTTCCCATGGTATTGCTGCCGTCCATTAAAAATCATCCCGACCGAAGAAATTTATTAATGGCAACCGGATTGAAGTTCCGTTTTGCCGGATACATTGCACTTGCTCTTTTGCTCGTTACCGGCATCTTAAATATGTATCTCCGCGGCATCGATGTTTCGTGGAAGTTTTTGGTGATCAGCCGGTATGGAAAATTAGTGATCACAAAAATCGTTCTGTTTCTTTTAATTCTTGCAGTAAGTCTTGTGCATGATGTACAGGCGAGGAAAAGATTGCAGAGCGAAGAAGAGAAAATGCGATTTAAGATCATTGCAAGATGGAGCGGACGGATATTGTTATTGATTTCTTTGACGATGGCTTTTATTGGAGTGGTGTTGTCGAGAGGAGCGTAATTATGTAGCCAGCTTTATTACTACTGGCATCGTTCCTTGTGTCACTCACTTGTGCGTTCGGTAATTCTAATACGCATAGTGTAAACTTCACTATACACTCATCTGGTTTCATTTGCGAAATACGACAATACAAAAAACGAAATAAGCAAATGATGGAAATGAATGACTTAGAAAAAATGTTTAGTTTCGGAATACAGAAATACAACTGTTGGCTGAAACCTGTTGTGCCACTCCTAAAGTCTTAAATTAGGTTTAGTTATGCAAACATCTCTACTTAAAGACATATTACCTTCTGAAAATTTACAGAGGTATGTCCGTAAGTATCAGGTTTCCCGTTTTCTCTTTGACGCACCTACCGCCCCACCAATTAAATTTCATGCACCCCGACCTGAACATTGTATTACATTTTATATTAGAGATGCACAGAAATTCAGCTATCTCAATTCTCCTATCATATACACTTATCCACCTTGTGTGATTAATGGAATGTACACTGTACCCATACACCGATATGGCGGGAAAGACTTTTGGGCAATTAAAGTAGTATTACAGCCTTCAGTACTTTTTCAAATAATCAATCTCCCTTTACCAGAAATAACTAACAATTACATTAATGCCGCAGATGTTTGGGGTAGTCAAATCGGCCTTGTTTGTGAGCAGCTAAGCACCTTAAATGACCTTAATGAAATGGTTAATGTTATTGAAACATTTTTGAAGCAGGTGCTTCGGAATAAAAACAAGGGAAAGCATCCTATTGATGAGGTGGCAGATTATCTTCTGAATTCGGAAAACGGGGCTTCGTTAGATTGGCTTGCCAGTCAGTCATGTTTAAGTTTGAGACAGTTTATAAGAAAATTTGAAGAGAGAAATGGCATTAGTGCCAAAACCTTTCAGCGTATTGTACGATTTGACAAAGCCTTTCGGATGAAGAACACCTATCCTGAACTAGACTGGCTCTCCGTTGCTGTAAGATGTGATTATCATGATTACCAGCACATGGTAAAAGATTTTAAGGAATTTACTTATCTCAAACCTCCGGCTTTTTATGAACTTGAAAAAACATCTCCCGAAAGAAGCTTTGGATTAGTTGAAGCTTAAAAGATGTCACTTTTTTACCACTAAGCTAATGTGATATTCGAGTACGTTTGGTGACATTATAATCTTCATAAAAATAATTTATATGGAACGCAGAAAATTTGTAACAGCAGGTGTACTAGGATTTTCCCTACTAAACTTGCCAACATTTTCATTAGCACAAACCAATGATAAGAAAGAACCATTAAATCCTTTTTACATACCCCCCACACAAGCACTATCTCCGGAGCCCGATAATGTAGATATTCGAACTATCATACATTCAAAACAAACCGGCAAACAAATTTCGAATGTAGAAGTTGCAGTAGCACCCAAACAAATGGGACCTTCTCCGCATATGCACAAAGACCTTGACGAATTGATGTACGTGTTGGAAGGAACGGCTACTGTAATGATTGGTGAAGAAATTTATGAAGTACAGGCAGGCGGATGGAACTTTCGTCCCCGCCGTATCGTTCATTCCTTCTGGAATGCTTCG
>JAGIAB010000140.1 GCA_017745135.1 Flavisolibacter sp. | reverse complement strand
CCGGTAAAAGTGAGCAAGTGGTGGAACATGATCAACAATTTGAATTTTTACTACAATAAATTCAATGGTAATCTTGGTGGTTCTGAATTGCATAAAGGTGCACCTTCTGCAAGTGTTAGAACCAACAACACCTTCACATTTAAAAAAGGATGGGCTGCAGAACTCAATGCTAACACCAACACAGGCGGTCAATACGGCTATATGAAAACAAGAACACAATGGGGCCTGGCCGTAGGCGGACAAAAATCTGTGCTGAAAGGAAAAGGAACAATCAGGGCTAACATCACTGATATTTTCTGGACAAATCTTCCAAGAGCTACGGTTACGTACGAAGGCCGCTACATTGAAAACTGGCATGCCTACAGGGAAACCCGTGTGGCCAACCTAAGCTTTACCTATCGTTTTGGTAACAATAAAGTTCAGCAGGCACGCAAAAGAACAACTGCATCAGAAGAAGAACGGCAAAGAGCAGGAGGAAGTTAAAACGTTTTCTCTTAAGCATATACAATTCATACCTAAAGTCCCTTTTCCAGGGGACTTTTTTTATTGCTGTTTTGCTTTCAATAGTTGCAAATGCGGTTGGGCGATATTAATAGAATGCCGGTTCAAAAATTGTTTCAGGTGTTTATAAAAATGGCTGTAGTCGTAATAGCCATAAATACTGTAATGAAAATCGTTGGATGAAGAAGTCAGGTGTTCAATGGCTTTTCGTATCCGCATTATTTGCAAGGCCTGCTTGCTGTTAATGCTGGTAGCCGCTTCAAAATAACGCTGCAGGGTTCTGGAGCTGATATTGTATTGTTGAGACAAATCTTCAATGGAAACATTGAAGGTATTGCTATCAGCACAATCCTTTAAAATGCTGGTAACAATTTCAACCTGTTTTAAAGAGCCCGAATATTTTTCAACAATGCCATCATAATAATCAGAAACAATCTGCATTCTTTCTTCAAAGGAAGACGCTGCTTTTATTTTCTCTGTAATTTTTCTGTCGATAAGATAAGCCAGTGGGAAAATGTATTCCTTGTATTCGGAGAAGTTCACCTTCTTTTCAAAAACAACAGGGGATACTTTAAATTTTATCCCGAAAATTTTATTGCCTTTCGAATGATGACAGATCATGTTTTTATGTCTTGGCAAAAAACCATCGGACTTCATTTCAAAATGCTCGTCTTCCAATTGCATAACAAACGGAGTTCCCAGGTTGATTAAATACGTATAACCAACGTTTGGAAACAAAGCATCTGAAAATCCTTCGGGATATTGTTCATACAACGCATCAAAATCGGTTTCCCAGAAAAAATCAATGAATTGAGACAAAGATTGATTTGCCTTCCGGCGACGGTAGCGATATTCGAAATGGTCTTTATGGAAAAATTCGACATGCTGCACGGTTCCAAATTATCTTTTTCCAAAAACAGCAAAAAGTTAAAACCGGCCTTTTATAAAACGAGTACAGCCTAACTTAGCAGTTTTATCCGGCAATGACTATAAATAACCAGCAAAAGATCATCGTAATCACGGCTCCGTCCGGAGCAGGTAAAACCAGTATCACTAAATATTTATTAGAAACTTTTCCCGGCAAACTTGCTTTTTCAATTTCGGCAGCTACCCGCAAGGCAAGAGGAAATGAAAAAAATGGAGTGGATTATTATTTTATGAGTGAAGAAGAGTTCACCAATAAGATCCAGCACGACGAATTTGTAGAATGGGAAATGGTTTACGAAGGAAAATATTACGGCACTTTAAAATCCGAACTGGCCAGAATATGGAATGAAGGAAAAATTCCTGTTTTGGATATAGATGTAAAAGGGGCCATTCATGTTCAGCAACAATATCCTGAGACTACGCTTTCCTTATTTATTGAGCCGCCCAGTGTTGAGGAATTGAAACGGCGTCTTCAGTCAAGAGGAACGGAAAACGAAGAATCATTGAATGCCAGAGTGAACAAAGCCTCCTATGAGCTTTCTTTTAAACATTCCTTCGATCATATTATCGTTAATGACGATTTAGAAAGGGCAAAAAAGCAGGCTGAAGATATTGTGAAAGCCTTTAGCTAACCTCTGCGCAGTTTTTATATCTTTACTTCAACATGATCGCCGTTACTACGCTGGTTTGGTTTTTTGTTACCATCCTGATGATGGGATTTTTTGCAGGGATTGAAATGGGATTCTACAGTGCTAACCGTTTTGGAATTGAATTGAAAAAAAAACAGGGAAGGTACAGCGCTGTGCTGCTCTCACGTTTTATAGAAAATCCCCAGCTTTTTTTAAGCACTACTTTAATTGGATTTACCCTTTTCCTTGTTTCATTTGTTTTACTGTTTAGTGAAGTAACAAGGCCTTTATGGGATTTAATTCGTCTTCACAACGATCTTGCCCGTTTGCTTTTAGATATTTTGCTGGCAACATTCATTGTTCTCATTTTTGCCGAGTTCATTCCACGTGCCATATTCAGAGCCAACAGCAACGTAATTCTTACAAGGCTGGTTTGGGTGATTAATGTCTTTTATCAAATACTTCAACCGATCGGTCAATTATTTATTGGTTTATCAGATTGGGTGTTGAAATACATTTTCAATGTTCGCATTAATGAAGAAAAAGAAGTATTTGCAGCAGGCTCACTGGATACCTTATTTCAACCGAATGCCGAGGATGACGAACCCGCAAAACTGGATACAGAACTGTTTGATAATGCCCTGAATTTTCACAATGTTAAAGTACGCCAGTGTTTAGTTCCCCGGAAAGAAATTATTGGCGTGGAGATCAATTATCCCATTCAGAAAGTTCGCGAAAAATTTATTGATACCAAGCTTAGTAAACTGGTCGTTTATGAAGGCAATATCGATCATATTCTTGGATATGTTCATCAATTAGCCATGTTCAAGCATCCGGAGGACCTTCAATCAATTTTGTTGCCGATACCTGCAGTGCCTGAGAGCATGAGTGCTATCGATCTCATTACACGTTTTACCAAAGAAAGAAAAAGCATTGCCTGGGTGGTGGATGAATTTGGTGGTACCGCCGGTATTGTAACAATGGAAGATATTTTGGAGGAAATCTTCGGCGAAATTCATGACGAATATGACAGCGAGGAGTTTGTAGAAAAACGACTGTCAGAAAATGAATACATTTTTTCAGGACGACTGGAATTAGATCATATTTCCGAAAAATATCAACTGGAATTTCCGAACAATGAATCCGAAACGTTGTCCGGATATATTATCAATCATCACGAAGCCATTCCTCAACAAAAGGAAAGGATCATCATTGACGATTATGAATTCGATATTCTCAGCGTAAGCGATACCCGCATTGAAATGGTAAAGCTGAAAGTGCTGAAATGAGTTTCAGGTTACATGTTTCAGGTTACAGGGTTACTCCTTGAAACTTGCAACCTGAAACGTGTAACATCCTCCATCCTGCACAATCCTTCGTTAATCCCAGAAATGGTTTTACAAATCCTTCAATCCACAATTATCTTTGCCGCACTCTAATAATAATGGCTTTAAGTTTATTTAACAGAAAACAAGGTGATGAACGTCCGGAGATGTCGTTTATTGACCATCTCGAAGTATTGCGGGGACACCTGTTCCGCAGTGTGGTAGCAATAGCAATTGGAGCCGTTCTGGCGGGCATTTACAATAAGTTTATTATTAAAAGTATCCTGCTCGGCCCTACTCATGACAGCTTTCCAACGTATAGTTTCATTTGCCGGTTGGGGAAATCGCTGCACCTGGGAGACGCTTTGTGCATGCAGGGCATTCAGTTAAAATTGCAAAGCACCGAAGTATCCGGCCAATTCAGCATGTGGTTTTCGGTCATCCTGATCAGCGGATTGATCCTCGCTTTTCCCTATGTTTTTTACCAGTTCTGGAGTTTTATAAAACCCGCTCTTACAAAAAAAGAATTAACCTCAACACGGGGTGTTATCTTCTGGGTTTCTTTTTTGTTTTTTACAGGAGTCATGTTCGGATATTTTGTTGTGGCGCCTTATGCCATCAATTTCTTTTTCCATTTTCAACTGGATGAAATGGTTCAAAATATTTGGACCATCAATAGTTACATTGATATGATGCTTCCGTTGGTTTTAGGAAGCGGCCTGGCTTTTCAATTACCTCTTGTTATTTTCTTTCTTGCCAAAATAGGCCTGGTAACCGCCGGCTTTTTAAAGAGCAAAGTGAAATATGCTATCGTTATTATTTTAATCGTGGCCGGTATTATAACACCTGGCCCTGACGTGGTGAGCCAGTTGGCCGTGGCCATTCCTTTATTGATACTCTATATGGTCAGCATTTTTTTAGCAGCAAAGGTTGATAAAGAAAGAGCTGAAAAAGAAGAAAAGGAATGGAGTTGATCCGGGTAGAATTTCATCCTTAATAAAATAATACATGAAAAATGTTTTCACTCTTGTATTTGCATTCCTTACCCTTTCTGTTTTTGCACAAAAAGCAGCAAAGCCTGAACCTTATGCAAAAACAATTACCGCAGGAGATTTGAAAAAACGATTGTACGTAATTGCCAGCGCCGACATGCAGGGAAGAGAAACAGCAACAGAAGGCCAGCGAAAAGCAGCAGCTTATATTGAATCCGAATTTAAATCACTTGGACTTCAGCCCGGCAATAAGGACAGCTATCAAATGTTTTACAATGTTTACCAGGATTCACTTGCCGATGCGAAACTGGAAGTAAACGGGCAACCCTATCAAATCGAAAAAGACTTCAATGCTTCGCTGAATAACATTGCCGCAACCCTGCGTTTCAGTGAAATTGTTTTTGTTGGTGCGAATGCTGCCGACTCATTGAAAAATTTAAATCTTTCCGGAAAAGCAGTAATGATCATTGGCGGCACTGCACAAGGATTAGGACGTGGCGGCGGCCTGCAGGGAGTGGGTGCAATTTATTCAGCCTTAGTAAATAAAGGTGTTGCTGCCATTATATCTATAGGCAGCAATTATCCAACAACAACGCTAACCGGCCGTAAGGGATCCCAGACTATATCTATATTCAAAAGAAATATTGTACCACAACTGTTTACTGTTTCTGAAAATGTAGCAAGAGCTATTGTTGGCAATGACTATGACAACATGAAGTCCAATACATCGCTGATCAAAAACTATACTACTGAAATTTTACTTGACGTAAAGAAGATAGAATTAGCGGAACCCACCAGTAATGTTATTGGTATTCTTCCGGGCACTGATTTAAAAGACGAATACCTGGTGATCAGTGCACACTACGATCATTTGGGAATGCGTGATGGAACCATTTATTATGGAGCCGATGATGACGGATCCGGAACGGTAGGTGTCATACAAATTGCGCAGGCGTTTGCCAAGGCAAAAGCTGAGGGTAAAGGTCCAAGACGTTCTATTGTTTTTTTAACGGTTAGCGGAGAGGAAAAAGGTTTATGGGGTTCGGCATATTATACCAGCCATCCTATTTTTCCACTGGAAAAAACCACCGTGAATTTGAACATTGATATGATCGGAAGGACAGACGCAAGTCGCAAGGTTGGCGACTCTTTGAATTATGTTTACGTGGTTGGTGATGATAAACTAAGCTCTGATTTGAGAAACATCAGCGAAGCAGCCAACAAAAAATATCTGAAGCTGGAACTGGATTACAAGTTCAATGATCCCAAGGACCCGCAACGTATTTATTACAGGAGCGATCATTACAATTTTGCAAAGAATGGAGTGCCCATCATTTTTTATTATGATGGAATGTTAGGAGCAGATTATCACCGCCCCACAGATACACCTGATAAAATCAATTATAACCTTTTAGCAAAAAGGGCTCAATTGGTTTTTTATACCGCCTGGGAAATGGCTAACCGGAATGAAATGCTGAAAAGAGACTTGCCTTTGCAAAGCGCTTTTTAGGCTAAGAATCAACTCTTAAAGAAAGCGGCTTCCCCAAAAAAGGAAGCCGCTTTCTTTATCTAAGCAGCATTAAACCAGGGTTTGCTGTCATAGTCATAGAGAGGTACCTATTAAAAGTTAGTTCGTACTCTCTTTTACCCCGTCAATGGCAAGCATGAGCGGGGTTTTTATTTATGTGGTATGCTGTGTTTGTGTTTCGAAAACGGCTTGTGGGGACACAAGCCTTGGCTCAACGGGGGTTTTCTATGCTTTAGTTTAGGGATGCCATGTAGTATTCTCACAATGGCTCATATTTTATTTGTAGTCGTAATAACCTTTTCCTGTTTTCTTTCCCAATTCACCTTTCTCCACTTTTTCCTTTTGAATTGAAGAAGGTTTCAATCGCTCAGGCTTGTTTAATTGTTCATAAACAGAACAACTTACTGCATAGTTAATATCGTTACCAATCAGGTCCATCAATTTAAACGGCCCCATTTTAAAACCTTTGCTTTCCAATAAACGATCAATGGTTTCAAAGTCCGCAATGCCTTCTTCAATTAAACGAAGCGATTCAATATAATAAGGCCTTGCAACGCGGTTCACAATAAAGCCGGGAGAATCTTTGCAAACAACAGGAGTTTTACCAAACGTTTTTGTGAGTTTAACCAGTTGTAAAATCGTCTCTTCACTGGTTTGCTCTCCTCTTACTACTTCAACCAGTTTCATAACAGGAGCCGGATTAAAAAAATGCAGGCCCGCAACTCTTTCGGGTTTTGGAATTTCTTTGGCTATTGCTGATACTGAAAGTGAGGAAGTATTCGTTGCAAGAATCGTTTTATCAGAATTCAACGCAGCCAATTGGTTGAACAATGAGGTCTTAACTTCTAAGTTTTCAATTACGGCTTCAATGATAATATCGGCAATGCAATCCTTAATATCAGATGTAAAAACAAATTGCTGAAGAATGGTTTCTTTTTTATCGGGAGCCAATTTTTGTTTGTCAATCAGTGCCTGCAAATCCTTTTCAATTTTACCTTTTGCTTTTTGAATCATCTCCTCATTCACATCATACAATATGGTTTTGAAGCCGGCGCTTGCTGATACCTGTGCAATGCCGTTACCCATAGTGCCTGCTCCGCAAATGCAGATCGCATTCATCATCATACTGGTAAAGTTAATTGCATTTAAATGGTGTAACTTGATGGAACAAAAAAATGTCATGGAACCAACCAAAACTACTACTACCACTTCCAGGAAATTTGGATTGAACTCAATTAGTTTCCTGGTAGGTACACTTCTTTTTCTTTTGCCTTTTGTTGAAATCAGGTGTAACGGCCAGCCGCTGGCAAGCAATACCGGGATAGGCCTCGCTTTCGGAACCGATTACAAGACGACATCACAAATGAAATCACTGGACAATACTTTTGGTAATAAATCGGAGCAGGCGGTAACTGAAAAACAAAGGGGTAAAATGTACCCGGCTGCATTGATAGCATTACTACTGGGAGTTATCGGAGTGATCGTTTCTTTTCTAAGTCCGGGACCGAATAAAGCAGCTCTTTTTATTGGAGGCCTTGCAGCTATTTGTTTGATTGTTCTTATGGTACAAATTCAAATGGATATTAAGGACAGACCGTTCAGCAAAGGCGAGGAGAATTTGGGAGAGAATCTTAAAATAACGGCAGAATTTACGGCCTGGTATTACCTCTCGCTTATTAGTTTCGTTGCTGCTGCATTTTTCAGTTTTCGCAAAAAACAAATCGTTATTTCCACCTGATAGCCATCAGCAATTTGCTGGTACAATATTTATAATTTTAGAAAAGAAATGATGGGTTATGAAAAAGAAAGATATTCTCCTGATTGGGATAGCGGCAGGACTGGCAGCCGCCGCTGCTGTTTTTTTCTTCCGGAAGAAAAATCAAAATGCAGAAGAAAAGCCGCCTAAAAAAGCACCGCAGGTTCCCATTAGCAATCCTGGAGATCAGTCTGAATTCACAACGTCAGCAAGTGAATCTGAGATTGGCTGATCTGTCTGAACCATGATTTGGGTAGATTAATAGATTTATTGGAAATAAAAGAGTCTCACGATTTGTGAGACTCTTTGCTTATACAGATTCTTTATTTCCTCTTAATCTACCCAAATCATGGTTCAGATTGCACTATTAAACTGCCTTAAAAACCTTGCATCATTTTCACTGAACAAACGAATATCATTTACATCGTACAACAACAAAGCTGGCCGCTCTATTCCCATTCCAAATGCATAGCCGGTGTATTTGTTGCTATCAATGCCGCAGTTTTCCAAAACTTTCGGATGCACCATGCCGCATCCTAAAATTTCAACCCAACCTGTGTGTTTGCAAATGCGGCAACCTTTTCCTCCGCAAATAAAACAACTGATGTCCATTTCGGCACTTGGCTCTGTAAATGGAAAATAAGAAGGACGGAAACGAACCTTTACATCTTTACCAAACATTTCCTGCACGAAGTAATAAAGCGTTTGCTTTAAATCGGCAAAGCTTACGTTTTCATCAATGTATAAACCTTCTACCTGGTGGAAAAAGCAATGCGATCTTGCACTGATGAT
>JAGIAB010000013.1:20884-23848 GCA_017745135.1 Flavisolibacter sp. | reverse complement strand
GCTGAGTAATTTCTTTAAACCAATCTGTTGAAGCACCCCAATCATCATTTGCACCAGCTACAGTTGTATATCCCGGTTTCGTTGGGTCCAGATTTTGATTGAACCCCTTAACATTTTGACTGATCAGACGCCTGTAATCCTCCGCTGTAAGAAATTCCATTTTCTTCGCAATCTGTTGATAACTTACATAGCCACTATAGGAAAGTGTCGGAGGCCTGTTTCCACCTCTTCTTTTTACAGTTGTAATTAAAATAACACCATTGGTTCCCCTTGTTCCATAGATGGCTGCTGCAGATCCATCTTTTAATACATCCACAGATTCAATGTCTTCCGGAGCTACTGTATTTAAACTTCCTGGAATACCGTCGATCAATACGAGCGGAGCAGTGGACGAATTCAATGTAGTGATACCTCTTAACGAAATTTGCGTTCCTGCAGTAGGGCTACCGCTAACAGTTGATACAGAGAGACCGGCTACTTTTCCTTGCACCAATTGTGCTGCGTCCCTGGCAAAACCCTTAGTGAATTTATCGGATTTTATACTGCTTACAGCACTAGTTACTTCACCTCTCCGTTGCGTACCATACCCTACAACCACTACTTCATCAAGGTTGGAACCAATGCTTTGATCAAGCTTAATTGTTAAAGAAGTGGTTTGGGCTGTTACATTAATCTCCTGAACTGCATATCCGATATAAGAAACAATAAGTACAGCCCCTTTATCAGGCACATCAAGATTAAATCTTCCATTGGCATCAGTGGTGGTGCCCTGGGTTGTGCCCTTTACCTGTATCGAAACTCCAACTAATGGAGCATCCGTTTTGGAATCGGTAACCGTTCCGGTTACAGTTTGTACCTTCTGGTTTGTTTCAGAAGGAGAATTATACTTAGCATAAAGATCGTGCTCAAATGCTAAGCATAACATAAGCAGGATTGCAACAAGTTTTTTAGATCGCATGGTAAACCCATTTTGTTAGTGAGTAATATTGAAGAATTTAAAATTAGACTTAACCAAAGGCAGCGATGTCAAGCATTTTATCCATCTTTTAGCAGAAATTAACCGATATCAAACGCAATTTTTAATGAAGGTGTGAATTATTAAGAGGTCTTCGATTAAGAAAATCCAATCAGAAAAATTTATCACGAATTGAACTATAAATTATACCTGAAACCATATTCGTTCACTTAACTTTCCTACTTGCTTAGAGGGGAAAAACCGACTGAAGAAATAATTTACTTTTTTACTGAAATAAATTTTTTCGACTCTTCAGGATACACCTTAATGTAATGGGTTCTTACTAAATCAGCCAAAGGGCTTGCCTGACCGTTGGACAGTAGCGTAATGGACTTAGAAGGTTTAGCAGGCATATGACAATCAATACAGTTGTCAGTAATAAGTGTTTTTGATGATGACGCCAGGGAGCAAAAATTATGATTAGCCTGGTTATGACAATTCATACAACGTTGTGAAAAAATTTTCATTCTATCCCTTTCACTGACATGTGTATTATGGCAAGAAGTACAGGTCAACGTTTTGCTTTCAATAAAACATTGGCTCGCCATCAGTAATTGCGTTTGATTGCCATGGACATCTAACTCATCAACATTGATATGAGTGGATTTAGCAAAAAAGTTATTGAGTAAAGTATCGCCTGGCTTAAAATCGAAAATAGTTTTCAATATTGTCTGTGTACCCGAATGACACTGCGCACACATATCTATTTTCTGTTGTCTCGTTAATGCTGAATAGCCAACTATATTCCTTGGTGATTTTTCTTCCGGATGTTCCTTATGAAATATAACATGTTCTGCTGCAGGACCATGACATCGTTCACAATCGATACCGTATATCACCTGGTTCCTGTCTAAATTATCAAGAACATTTGATCCGACTACTTCATTTGATTTCAATTTGATGTAAGAACTATGACATTCAAAACAACCTATTGGAACATTCCTGTCAAACCTTACTTGAGTGGCCGGATACCCCGGACTATTAACCCAACTATTGGCAGGAACAAACCACGACACCGGAAGCTGGTAAACATTATCATCATACCAGTATAAATATGTCTGCGCTTTTCTGCCAGAACCAATAGCAATATCCATACGTGTTGCCTGTCTCTCAATATTATTTTTGTAGGCTACTTGATAAAGTCCGCTATCCCGCTGTTCCATAGCAACTTTCACATCAGGGCGATAGAAATATTCGTTCTTATCAAATACAAAATTGCCTTTAACTGTTTTATCTGAGGCTGGAGCTGAAGATTTATTATGTGCCGTATTTGAAAAAGAATGTGAAATGTTTTTATGGCAAGCTACACATTGATCAGCTCCCGCATACGCCGCTCCTCTTGGGTCCAAACTGACTTGTTTTTCTCTTTCCACACATTGGGAAAGAGTCAAAATGAGAAAGAATAAAATAGAGATGATCAAAAATATCCGCCTGTTATTTTTCAACATTTTATTAGTGATGAGAAATGTAATTTAAAATTTACCGGCGTGCCGCCCTAAGATTACGGCTATAATACACATCGGCAGGAATATGGTGATCGTGATAAACTCTTTCCAACAAACTATACAAAACCGGATCGTAAGCTTTCAAATCATCAGGAGATTGCACTCTTGTAGTACCATCATAAAATTCGTAGTTCGACCAGAACCACCATTGTGTCCCTTCCGCCCAGTATTCTGCAACCGTATTAATTGCATATTGTCCTTTATACAATCCCTTTGCCTTCGCAGCTTCATAAGCCCGGCCGATCTCATTATATAAAGATGTATCAACACTACGCAGGGCGCCATGAATGTTATGACTGAATTCATGTACCAGGATATTTTCGCCATAATACCGTGTGCCTTCATAACCTAATAAGTTTTCTTCGGCACAGGAAGTAACCGTTCCGCCCATTCCCCTTGCACGGCGATTCCAATATTCCCGGTCGCTCATACTGCCAATGCCTC
>JAGIAB010000013.1:0-20793 GCA_017745135.1 Flavisolibacter sp. | reverse complement strand
CGCTCCGGTAAATCTGTTTCCATTTCTGTTTCCGCCATTACTAAAACTCTTGCTCCACGATTGATCAAAGCAGCACCTACATCCGGCCGTTTGATCAACATATAGTTGACAATATCTCTTGCCATAAGCAAAGCATCATCAGGAACTTTTTCAGAAGAAACAATCGGAATACCAAATGCGTCCGAATATTTTTTATAAAAAGAATCAATTTTTAAAGTAGAAGGTGGTACTGTTACCATTACCTGCGAATATCCAGGTACTAATTTTACTCTCTTCTGCGCTATTGTTTGAGATAAAGCAAGAAAAGAAGCAAATAAAAAGAAAAGTAAAAAGGTGAAAAACTGCTTCATAACAGAAATGTTGTTTACAAAAACATAGCCTACAATTTTGCATTGCAGGCTATGACATGACTGCTGCTTTATAAGAGACTGTTTTGAGTTTTCTTACGAATTTATTGTAATCCAAATCTAAGGTAAACCTGATCGTAGTGAGGCAACCAAAACATTTTATCTTTTTTCTTACAATTTTTAACCTGCCTGTTGGCAAACCCCGCCCTGCAGCTTCTATTCACCCCAGCTTTGCTTAAAATCGGATAAGTTTAAGTGAAGAAATGAAAAGTCTGTTCTTATTGTCTAGTGTAGTTTTATTTTAAATTGATCAGGGCAAAAGGTTTGAATGATTGCTAACGCTGTCCATACTAAAATATTTACCGAATTGAAAAACCCGTTGAAATTTAAACAGCCTAACCAGCCTGCCCTTTCTTGAAAGCTAGTTAAGCTGTCTTTTAGTTTATATTGAAACTGCTACTGTTGATGAAAAAAATTCTGATCACTGCTTTTACATTTTGTTTTCTTTCCACACATGCACAAAAACAATTGCAGGCCACTTCGGCCAAAGAAAGAGTGGCCGGGGAAGAAAGAAAGAAGCAATTAATAGAATCCTCCTTGGTTAAAAATATTAAGTTCAGAAGTGTTGGTCCTACTGTCATGAGCGGAAGAGTCGTTGACATTGATGTGAATCCTGATCGCTCCACAGAATTTTATGTGGCCTATGCCAGCGGAGGATTGTGGTACACCAAGAACAATGGTCAGTCATTCATTCCCATCTCCGACAATTTACCCAACACATTTGCCGGCGACGTTGCAGTCGATTGGAAAAATAAAATTGTCTGGTATGGAACCGGGGAATCTAATGCACAGCGTTCTTCCTACGCAGGAACCGGTATGTACAAAACACGAAACAATGGTAAGACCTGGGAATATCTTGGCCTGCCTGAATCACATCATATTGGTAAAGTAGAATTACATCCAACCAATCCGGATATTGCATGGGTGGCTGTTATTGGGCATTTATATTCTCCAAACAGGGAACGTGGAATTTATTATACGGAGGATGGAGGCAAAAGCTGGCAACAGACCTTATATATTGATGATAACACAGGGGCAATTGACGTTGTTGTTGATCCCGTGAATCCGAATAATGTCTTTGCTACAACATGGTTTAAAACCCGTACCGCATGGAATCTTGTCGAATGTGGTAAAACATCAGGTATTTACAAAAGCACTGATGGCGGAAAAGCATGGAAGTTGGTCAGCACTCCGCAAAGCGGCTTCCCAACAGGGGATAGTGTTGGACGCATTGGTCTTGCTATCTATCCAAAAAATCCGAAAATATTGTATGCTGTAGTTGATAACAATGCAAAAAGGCCAGACACGGGCAGAAAAAATAATTTATCCGACACTATTTATGCACTCCAAGATTTTAAGAGTCTCAGAAAAGAAAAATTTGCTCAATTAGATGAAAAGAAATTCAATTCGTTTTTGCGGCAGAGGAATTTAGGCCGATACACTGCAAAAGAAATTAAAGATAAAGTTCTCAGAGGAACTTACAAACCTTCTGTTATTGAAGATTATTTTGACGGCAGTGATGACAACGAATCTCCTACTCCTATCATCGGTGCTGAAGTTTACAGAAGCGATGATGGTGGTGCTACGTGGAAGAAAACACATCGCAATTACCTGGATGGTTGGTTCTTTACCTACGGTTATGTATTTGCCCGAATTTGGGTGTCTCCCAATAATCCTGATAAGGTCATCACAATTGCTGTGCCCTTAATGTTGTCTGATGATGGTGGAAAAACTTTTCGTGATATTGCCAAAGCCAATGTTCATGTTGATCATCACGCCGTCTGGTTTGATCCGAAAGATGATGACCACATCATCAATGGAAATGACGGCGGGTTAAATATTACCTACGACAATGGTGAAAACTGGTTTAAGGCGAACACGCCTGCGGTTGGTCAGTACTATTCCATCACAGTTGACAATGCCCGCCCCTACAATGTGTATGGCGGCTTCCAGGACAATGGCGTATGGTATGGCCCCTCTACTTACCAGTTTAGTTATGATTGGACTGCTAACGGAAATTATCCTTACAAAAGCATTGGCGGTGGTGATGGCATGCAGGTGCAGGTGGATCCGCGAGACAACAATATTTATTATACCGGTTCACAGTTTGGAGCTTACTTCAGGGGTAGTATTGATGGAGGCAAATCAAGATTGAGTTTGAAACCTTCACACCAGTTAGGTGAAAAGCCATTGCGTTTCAACTGGGAAACACCCATCTGGCTATCGCGACACAATAATGATGTTTTGTATTTGGGAGCCAATCGTTTTTACCGTTCATTGAACAAAGGAGAAAACCTGCAAGCGTTATCAGGTGATTTAACCAATGGTTATGTAGAAGGTGATGTGCCTTATGGCACGTTGACTACAATTATGGAATCACCCTTAAAATTTGGATTACTGTATGCAGGTTCAGACGATGGCAATATTCATGTTTCAAAAGATGGTGGTTACAACTGGACAAAAATTTCCGATAAGCTTCCGCAAAAATTATGGGTAAGCCAGGTTACGGCTTCCAATTTTAAAGAAGGAAGAGTGTATGTTAGTCTCAATGGTTATCGTTACGATAATTTTTCGCCTTATGTTTTTGTGAGCGAAGATTATGGAACTACATGGCAGCCGCTTGGAAAAGATCTTCCAGTGGAACCGGTGAACGTGATCAAAGAAGATCCAAAGAATGAAAAAATTTTGTATGTGGGCACCGATAATGGTTTGTATGTTTCACTAGATCGTGGTCAAAGTTTTATGACATGGACGGGTGGTCTCCCTCCTGCTCCTGTTCATGATATTGCCATACAGGAAAGAGACAATGAAATTGTTTTAGGCACTCATGGACGTTCGGCTTACATCGCAAAAATTAATTTGCTGCAAAAACTCTCTCCTGAATTACTGAAAGAAAAATTGGTTGTCTTTGACATTGAACCGGTACAACTTGTACAGGCTTTTGGCAGAAGACGGAATGCAGATGCAGGACCAAGAGTGGAAATCCCCTACTTCGTGGAAAAGAGCGGACCTGTTACAATACAAATAGTGTCATCAAAGGGCACAGTGTTGACTACACTGAAAGACACCATTGAAAAAGGATTGAATATTTACAGGTACGATTTGCGGATCAATTCATCTGCGGTAAGTGCCCTGGAAAATGAATTGGGAAGAAAACTGAACCTGCAACCTGCAGGAAACAACCTTTTCACCTTACCAGTTGACGAGTATAGTGCAGAAATTATTTTGGAAGATGGAACAAAGAAGAACAAAAAGTTTTCGGTAAAAGAAGCACCAAGACAACAGCAAGGTTTTGGTGAAAGTGATATGGAAGAAGAGTTTTGAAACATGAAACGAAATTCAGACCATTACACAAATTGATTTCCTGGTTTATTGTTTCAGGAATTGACATATTACTATAACCAACAACCATGTTCAAATCATTTATTAGTTTCAGCATTATTTTATTTGCATTTACTTTTTGCAAAGCACAGATTCCCAAAGCTCCCGAAGTAAAAGAAGGCGAAGGGCCATGGGAGCAATTGATCATTCGCGGAGTTACACTCATCAACAGCACCGGCGCACCGCCCATCGGGCCAATGGATATTGTGGTTGAAAAGAACCGGATAATTGATATTATAAATGTTGGTGCTCCGGGAGTTCCGATCAGCGCAAGCAATCGCCCGAAACTAAAACCAGGAGGCAAAGAATTAAATGCGGAAGGAATGTACCTGCTTCCGGGATTTGTTGATATGCATGGTCATATTGGTGGAACCGAACAGGGAACTCCGGCCGAATATGTTTTTAAGCTCTGGATGGCACACGGGATCACTACCATTCGTGATCCTTTATGCGGCAATGGTTTGGACTGGACATTAGATCAAAAGAAAAAGAGTGAACAGAATTTGATTACAGCTCCACGCATTAAAGCGTACACCGTTTTCGGGCAGGGAAGCAAGACTCCGATTAGCACAGCAGAACAGGCAAGACAATGGGTGAGAGAGAATGCCAAGAAAGGCGCAGACGGAATTAAATTTTTTGGCGCGGCTCCTGATGTGATGTTAGCAGCTTTGCAGGAAAATAAAAAATTGGGATTACGTTCCGCCTGTCACCATGCCCAATTAAATGTTACACGGTGGAATGCGCTGAACAGTGCTTATGCCGGACTAACCACTATGGAGCATTGGTATGGTTTACCTGAAGCTATGTTTGAAAATCAAACGGTGCAAAACTATCCCGCCGACTATAATTACTCCAATGAGCAGGACCGCTTTAATGAAGCAGGAAAACTTTGGAGGCAAACAGCAAAGAAAGGTTCTCCAAAGTGGAAGGAAACGATTGACCAGATGTTGAAACTGGACTTTACACTTGATCCAACCTTTGTTGCCTATGAAGCCAATAGAGATTTAATGCGGGCCATAAACCTCGAATGGCATAAAGAATACACACTGCCATCTGTCTGGAAATTTTATGAGCCCAGCCGTACAGCACATGGTTCTTACTGGCATTCCTGGGGATCAACACAGGAGATTAACTGGAAAGAAAACTTCAGGCTGTGGATGGATTTTGTAAATGAATACAAGAACCGTGGTGGACGTGTAACCATCGGAACAGATGCAGCGTACTTATACAATTTGTATGGCTTCAATTATCCCCGCGAAATGGAACTCTTACAAGAAGCTGGCTTTCATCCATTAGAAGTCATCCGGGCAGCTACACTCAATGGCGCACAGGCGTTGGGAATGGATTCTTTAATTGGTTCAGTTGAAATTGGCAAGGTGGCTGATTTTGTAATTGTTGATCAAAATCCATTAGAAGATTTTAAAGTGTTGTATGGAATTGGCACTATTCGCCTAAATGAAAAGAATGAAGTGGTACGTGTTGGCGGCGTTAAATACACCATCAAGGACGGAATTATTTATGATGCTAAAAAGTTATTGGCAGATGTAAAGAAGATGGTGGCAGATGAAAAAGCAAAGAGCGGGTTTGAAATAAAAGTTCCGGGAGCATTTTAAATTCATGTTTGAAATATCGACCTCCACAATTTTAATGCAAGTCGTACAAAATCTTACACTAAAAATTTCAAGTCCCTGGTCAAAGTAACTTAATCTATATATTGCATAAGAATTATGTAATAAGAGTACCAGCGTATGAAAAAACTGTCGTTCTGTATGCGCTCTTTTCAAAAACTAACCCTTTCTTCTTTTTTATTAACTCTTGCTTTTGGCATACAAGCACAAAATAATTCTCAAGGAGAGGGAGTCGTTACAGTCGTTCTATATTTCAGACCGCTTGGTGATACAAATTACAGTAACAATGCTGCAATGAAAAGCTATCGCTACTTTATAAAAGGCACTAAAATCCTGAGAAAAGATAGCATTCTCCCACAAGAAAGATCGCAACCGGCAGTACGAGATACTTCGACATTTCAGAATAAAAAAATCATTACTTCATTTTCTGCCAGGCTAGTTCATCCCATCTATATAATTGACCTGGATAAGCAGCAGGCATTTACATTTTATAAGCCTGATAGCCAATTGCATATTTCTGTTGATACGCTGGACAATCATTTCGAGGAAGTGTTATACAAACCCAAATTTGAAAAACGTTATAAAGAAGCTTCCTTTCGCTTTATGCCTAACATTCTGCCTCAGATTATTCAAGGGAAAACTTGTTATACAGCCCAATGGATATACAAAGGAGACTCCAATTACTTTAGGTACACAAAAGAACCCTTAACAGTCAAATCTCCTCTGAACAGATACTTACCTGATTTTCCTTATCCCATTCTTTCTTTGGATGCAAAATCAACCAAGTACAAAACAGGAGAACCGGAAGCCAATGTAACTATTGAGATTACTGAACTGAAGGAACTAAAGTTGCCGGATGATCTGTTCGTAATCCCGAAAGATGCCATAAAAAAATATAACGTCCCTTCTAGAGATTTAAATGGTTTGGAATTCTGGTACGACTAGTCAAATCTAAACCTGAAATGATCTTATATGACATTGCCACAAAAACTAATTATGATATTACCCTTAGTTCTTGCAGTTTCAACAGGTGCACAAGATCATTCACAGGGAGAAGGAATCGTTACAGTAGAAATTTACGCTAAGTCGCTTGGCGATTCAGTTCGGAAAGAACATCTCATGAAGAACTATCGTTACTTTATAAAAGGCGATAAAGTATTAAGAAGAGATAGCGTAGTTAATAAAAAGAACCCTTCTAAAAAAGACTCAATAAAGGACGGGGAACTCACTGTTCATACCACATTTACAGCAACACTTGTACACCCTATATATTTAATTGATCTGGAAAAACAACAGGCCATTACTTTCTGCAAGGATAGCCAATTGTTTGTTTGTATCGACACGTTGGATAAGCACTTTGAAGAAGCTTTCTATAAACCAAAAAACCAAAAAAAGGATGTCTCTTTTCAGTTCGTATCTGATGTTCCACCACAGATGATTTTGGGAAAAAATTGTTATACTGCCCAATGGATATATAAAGGTGATACCAACTACTTCAGATACACAAAGGAACCTTTGAAAGTAAAATCCCCTATAAATTGTATGGTGCCGCTTTTTCCATACCCTATTCTATCTATTGACGTCAGAATAACACATCCTGTAACAGGTGAGTTTCAAGCCTTCGGTAATATCCGTATAACTGAATTGAAAGAAATAGAATTGAGCGATGAACTTTTTACAATTCCAACTGATGCGCCTAAAAAATATAATGTCCCGCTAGCTGAATTAGCTAAACCAATGGATACTTATAGTAATGATTATTACAACAAAAAGTGACCAGCACTCTTCGTAATAAAAATATTATGAACTCAAACACATTCGTCTACATCTATTTCTTCATGGGAGTCTTCTTTGCACTGCTATCAATTTATTTGAGTGCAAAACCTTTTTCGATGGGAACATTTCCTGTCTTTGCCCCTTACGGAATCATTATCACAGGCTTTCTTGCAGGAGTTTGTTTTTGTGTTTCTGCATACCTGGTTAAAAAAACTTAGGATGATTGATATTCTAAAGGACTTCGCTTAAAGATAATTTCCTGTTAGTATGCGCTAAATTCTTTGTACTACTAATCTAAAAGGTGAAATAGTTTTATACCAAACTAAATCATCATGAAATTAAAAACCATTGCTTTCGGTTTATGCCTGCTACTACTAAGCACAACCTTTCAATCTTTTGGTGTAAGATCAAACAATAAACTGAAACTAGTTCAAACAGGTGCCGCCATGTCCTCTGATGGATACTGGTATGCTCACATGCAGTCAGAAGGAGTGCATTTTTTAATTTTTTTCAATGATCTAAGAACAGAAATAACTGCCATCAGGGAATATTATACCGGCGATTACATGGATAATATCGTTACAAATTCTACTTACGATGGAGGGGACTATCAATATGTAGATGTAAGTTTTTATGATTCTTATTATGACAATGAGCACAGTTGGGAAGGGAACATCTATGACATTCAACTGGTCTGGTGGTAATTATTATTTTAAACCCCTGAGCAGTCAGGGATTTTTTATTAAAAAGCATAGCCATTTAGATATTTCCCGATAGAAAGTTTCATAAAACATTGTGTCTTCAACAAGATTATACCCAATACATCTTTAGTTTTGGAAAGCATACCTGTTAATATCATTTGAGTATTAGGTAAAATAGGTTCATTGAAACTGTTCAATGCCCTTTAAATTTATCTCCTCTTTTCCGGCTATATTGTTATTGTTACTAAAGAATTTGATTGATCTAAGATCATCGATCAAAACGATTGAAATATGAAAATGAATAAAGGATTCCTACGCGTCATATTGTCTTTTGCTGTTTTAATACAAAGTGTTAGCACCGTTCAGGCTCAGGACCAGATATTGGACGGCATTGGTGAAACAGGATTGATTGCCCGCTATATATTTAATGGTGATCTTAGAGACTGGTCACGAAATAATTTGCACGCAAGATTTGGAGGCGCCGAAGCGACATTTGTAAGTGACAACATGTTCGGAAGAGTTTTGTCGCTTTCCGGGGAGAACAATGTTTTTGTAACCCTCCCGGCAGAAGCATTAACAGACCTGGAATCACTCAGTATATCCGGATGGATCTACCTGCGTTCAAAACAACCCGGCCAGCGTTTTTTTGATTTTGGAAAAGATGCCACCAAACATTTTTTTGCAGCTCCTGTTGGAACGAATGCCCAGGAAGGCTACCAGGCTTTATTAACAACGGGAAAAACAAATTACAAGAGCACAGTTGCTCCGGCTATAGAATTGAATAAGTGGGTTCATTTGACTATTGTGATCGATGTTCCTTCAAAGTCAGTTACCACCTATGTAGATAGTAAGCCTGTGGGTGATTCTAAAGATATTCCACGGGAGTTGACAGAAGTATTCGGCCAGCAAGGCGAAGAAAAACTTCTTTACATCGGGAAATCTCTATCAGCGGGAGACCCCTATCTCAATGCCATGATACATGATTTTCGTATTTACCGTATACCCTTAAGCAGCGGACAGGTTGCCGGCATTTATAACAATGCCCTTAGAGGCAGAGGACTCAATGAAGGTTCGGTAAATACAACGCGTAGACGTGTTGAAGATACCCTTCAACGATTTTCTCCAACCGAGCCACAACTTTATACCGCTTATCTAACCAGTGTATCTGACGTGCAAGTGGAAACCGAAGTCGGAAATCTGCCGCGGTTACCCGCTTATGTACAAGGTACTTACAAAAATGAATTGAAAGGTAAAGGTCCAAAAGTAGCTGTACTCTGGCCCGCTCCTACTGACAACGCCACCGTTTTGAAACCCGGACACTATACCGTTACGGGACGTGTTGCGGGAACAGATTTTAAACCAAAAGCATTTATCACAGTAAAACCAGCATCCGATAAACCCTCTACACCAGGTCTGAAATTGAAGACATTTAATTTAAACCAGGTTGCTCTAAAAAACGATGCACATGGACACGAAACCCAGTTCATTGAAAACCGTGATAAGTTTATAACCACATTGGCTAAAACAGATCCCAATTCCTTTCTCTATATGTTTCGCCATGCTTTTGGTCAAAAACAACCTGAAGGAGCAAAGCCTTTAGGTGTCTGGGACACCCGGGATACGAAATTAAGGGGTCATGCCACAGGTCATTACCTCTCCGCTATTGCACAAGCCTATGCCAGTACGGGATATGACAAAACACTCCAGGCCAATTTCGCCAACAAAATGGAGTACATGGTGAATACTCTTTACGAGTTATCACAATTATCAGGAAAGGGGAAAGAAGCAGGTGGTGCACATGTGTCTGATCCTGTCGCAGTACCGCCAGGTCCGGGAAAATCAACTTATGATTCAGACCTCAGCGATACAGCCATCCGCAACGACTATTGGAACTGGGGAACAGGATTCATCAGCGCTTATCCTCCTGACCAGTTTATTATGCTGGAAAAAGGAGCCCGGTACGGTGGCCAAAAAAACCAGGTTTGGGCACCGTATTATACATTGCATAAAATTCTAGCCGGCTTACTGGATGTATATGAAGTAAGCGGAAATAAAAAAGCGCTTGCTGTGGCTACAGGCATGGGTGATTGGGTATATACCCGCCTGAGCAAATTACCAACCGATACACTTATCAGGATGTGGAATACCTACATTGCCGGTGAGTTTGGAGGTATGAATGAGGTAATGGCCCGTATGTACAGGATTACCGGTAATTCCAATGAACTGAAAACAGCACAACTATTCGACAACATCAGGGTGTTCTTTGGTGACGTGGCCCATTCGGGCGGGCTGGCCAAGAATGTAGATCTATTCCGTGGATTGCATGCCAATCAACACATACCCCAGGTGGTAGGAAGTATCGAAACCTATCGTGTTACCAATAATCCAGAATATTACAAAATAGCGGACAACTTCTGGTATAAAGCTGTCAACGAGTATATGTACAGCATTGGAGGAGTTGCCGGTGCCCGTAATCCCAATAATGCAGAATGTTTTATTGCACAACCGGGAACATTGTACGAGAACGGCTTTGCCGCAGGAGGACAAAACGAAACCTGTGCTACATATAACATGCTAAAACTGACCGGCGACCTCTTTCTCTTCGATCCGCGGGCAGAATTAATGGACTATTACGAACGTGGGTTGTACAATCATATCCTCGCTTCTGTAGCGGAGAATAGTCCCGCCAATACTTATCATGTACCGCTCCGTCCAGGATCTATCAAACAATTTGGCAATCCGAATATGACGGGTTTCACCTGTTGCAACGGTACAGCAATAGAGAGCAGTACCAAACTGCAAAATTCAATTTACTTCAGGACCAAGGACGATCAGGCGCTCTATGTCAATCTATATATACCCTCCACACTGCAATGGACAGAACGTAATGTAGCCGTGGAGCAGACAACCAGTTTTCCAAAAGAAGATCAAACCCGTCTAACAATTAAGGGTAGCGGAAAATTTGATATACATGTACGTGTGCCAGGCTGGGCTACCAAAGGTTTTTTTGTAAAGATTAATGGTAAAGAACAAAAGCTCCAGGCTAAACCAGGCAGTTACCTGAAAATAAGCCGCACATGGAAAGATGGCGATGTGGTAGAATTGAAAATGCCTTTCACATTTCACCTGGATCCTGTGATGGACCAGCAGAACATAGCCAGCCTGTTTTATGGACCGGTATTGCTGGCGGCCCAGGAGTCTGAAGCAAGAAAGGAATGGCGCACAATAACATTGGATGCCCAGGATATAAGTAAATCAATTAAAGGTGATCCCAGGCAATTACAATTCAATATTGATGGAGTAGATTTTAAACCATTCTATGAGACATACGGGCGTCATTCTGTTTACCTGGATGTCAAGTTAAAATAGAACTTAACGTTAGAATACTTGAAGTCGTCTTGAACCAAATCAATGTTAGTCTTTTACGTCGACTGTTCATTCATCATTTGGACAGACAATTATGATCCAAGCAGCTTAACTATCCTTTTATCTTCAGCAAAGGACGATGGAGTAAGGCAGGCCGTTGTAAATGTGCATCACCGATAAACAGAATGCAAACGACCCTTATACATGGTGGTTGGTCTTAGGGCTTATAATTTGAATAGCAATTTACCTTTTACGTGGTCGAAGGCCTTTCTATTACACAACCTCCTTGCTACTTAAGGGCTCGCAACGAGGGTATTTTGCATTTAAAATCTGACTTCCAATAACCTGTTATTATAGCTCACTTGTTTTGTAGTTCCCTCCGGAATCAATTGAACTTTAAATTCTTTTCTTGCAGCAACATTTGTAGCACCTTTTGGTCCACCGCCGGGCTGAATACTCAACTTTCTCTCTTTATCATTCCAGGTAATACTTGTCCATGTTCCTCTTCCTTTCAAATAGTCCTGGCTGATGCCATCATCTTCATACAAAGTATATTGGCCATCTGCCCCTGAATAAATTTTTAAAGTCGTAGGTTCATTCACCACTTCACTTGTGTATTGTCGAACCGGATCCACAGGAATAATAGCACCTGCACGAACATAGATCGGCATCACAGAAAGATCAACTGCTTTTGCTATGGTTTGTCCGCCGGTTTCTTTTTTATTCGTCCACCAGTCGTACCACTCTCCTGCTGGTAAATACACTTCACGTGTTGTTGCTCCTTTTTCAAAAACAGGAGCAATCAACAAATCTCTTCCCCATAAATATTGTGTTCCCATTTCTCTTCCCTTTTCATCGTTGGGATAATGCAGCCACATGGCACGCATCAATGGCATTCCTGTATTTCTTGCTTCCCATGCCAGTGTGTAGTTGTAAGGCATCAATTGATAACGCAGCTCATCATATTTTTTTACTAAAGGTTCAATTGAAGGATTGTTTAATTCTGATTTCAATGGATAACGGTTGCCCTCAAGCGGGCCAAGATCACTTAATCCCCAGCCCCAGGGCAAACGTGTCCACCATGTTCTTCCATGCGAACGGAACGAACCGCTGAAAGCACCAAACTGGAACCAACGTGCAAACAACTCACCGGTCAATTCTTCATTCGGATAAAATCCGCCAATATCAGAACCCCAGTATGGGCCAATGCTCAAACAATAGTTGATGGCAACCGCAATTTGTCCTTCCAATGTTTTCCACGATGATTCCGTATCTCCCGACCATACCCATCCTCCCCATTGCGCAATGCCCGGATAACCGTTGCGCTGCAAACTCCAGGGACGAATATTTGGATTGGTGGAAAGATGCCCCTGGTAATACAGTTGATGGCGCTTGATTCGCTCAAACAAATTGAACCAGTCACCTTCATCCGGCCAGAACGCATCAACACCTGTTTTTACCAACCCCACATGTTGCTGCCAATAGTTTTGAATATGGCCGGCGTCTAATTTCTCTCCTGCTTTTGCCGGAATGGTTCCATGCAATGTTGGCAATTTATCCCTGTCGAAAGGAACCATATGCACCACCAGTTTTACATGCTTTGCGTGCATATCAGCAAGAACATCTTTTGGATCTCTTTTGAACACATCAGGATTAAATTCAAACGAAGGCTGGCGTTTGTTCCATCCACGTGGTGTAAATCCGGTTCCCAGATAGATCACTGCATCCACCGGAATTTTTTTGGTGCGAAAGCTATCAACGATACCGAGTATTTGATTTTCATCTTCCAGCGTCCGGTGCGATTGCATGTAACCTAATGACCATTTCGGCGGCATAGCTGCAGGTCCTGTAATTACTGAAAAATCTTTCATCAACCTGGAAGGATCGTGTGCATCAAAAACAAAAACATCAAACAAGCCAGGAACCATTTTATCAACTGGGTGAATACCTTTGCTTGAATTCAATTGCTGGTTCCTTTCAGTTTGCTGCACTACAGTTCCCGAAGGTTTCCAGGGAATAAAGACACCTCTGTCTTTCTCCCGCAAATCAACATAAACCCAGGGAGTTGCCACAAACAATCCCCATCCTTCAGTTCCAATCAACAAGGCAACAGGATTACGTGAGCCATAAGCATCGCTTTGCCAGCGTGGCTGCATGCTGTCTATCACTCCGCGACGGTCGAATTGAATGGGTTGCGTTCTCCAGCCCCGTTGCGGTTTTGGTCCTCCTTCACCCATCCCCAATACCGGTTGATCATTTAGTTGAAAGGAAAGATTTCCATCATCGTTGAAAATTAATTTTTGTACAGATTGACCTTCTGCATTGGTAACAGTTACCGTTAGTGGAGAAGGCAAAACTTCAACATTCAAATTCCCGACCTTCTTTTTTACCGGCTTTGAAATTTCACGAAGACTGATAGCAGTTGCAGGATAATTTCTTTCAACAACGGCAGGCGTGAAAGGATAATTTTCTTTAAAGCTTATTGGTTTTAATGTAATCCGGATACTGCTTTCTCCTGCTGTTCTTATATCTAACTGTGCGGGTTGTCCTGCGGCGGTTATATTCTGTGCAGTCGCATCAGAGGCAATGGTAGCTATTGAAAAAAGACCGACGATTAAGGTGAAGAAACGCATCATGATTCTTTAATAAAATGAATAGATTATTTTTTATGGCGCAATCTTCACAGGCCAATCGACTGTGTTTTCAGCTGCAAATCAGTTAATTACTTGGTCAATTTACTCAGTGTTACTGTTGTCAGTCCATTTGCAGCAACAGGAACGATGACTCCGGCTTCAGTAGCAGTAAAACTTATTTGCTGCAGGTTTTTGCCATTTGCTTTTACCTCATAATTTCCTGTCAACCCTTTAATACTAATTTGAGTTTGGTGTACGTCCGCAGTCCTGTTCTCCAAAACCAATTGCAAAGATTTCCCTGACTGTTCAAGAGTGATAAACTTATCTTTTGCAAACCCGTCTCTATTCAATTCAATATCGATCTTGTTATTACCGTTTCGATAAAACAATCTTGTTCTCATTCCATCTTTTGGAATAACCTGTATCAATCCATTTGTTTGTTTCAAATCACCGCCATAAGCCACCATTCCGAAAATCGGATCGTTCGTTACAATGGTTGATGCCATGCGTGTGGCACCACCAAAACCAAGATCAATCTCGCCATCATAAAACCATGGCCCTCTGCCCTGCGGTTTTTGAATCCACGATACTGCATATTTCTGAGGTTCGAATGCCCAACCGGTTGCACCATCATTTTCCTTTCCAGGGTACCAATAACCATAGTTGCTTTCGGGTGTTCCTGAATTGATTAAAGCAAATGAACTTAAATAAGATTGGTAACCGAGGCGGATATAATCGGTAGGATCCTCTGCAAAATGGAGTGCATAATCTAAAATACCCCAGCCACCCATTTGCGACATATAGCTTAATGTATAGCCGTCACTTCTTCCGCGAAAATCACTTCCCAAAAAATAATAAGCAGGTTCAATAACTCCTCTCAACGCCATGTTCGCTTGTATCTGCCGATCCATAAAGCGACGGCCATCTTCTGTTGATACTTTGGGATGCGAATACCATTTCTCTAAATTTTTATCGTACCATAGATTGGTGTCAGGCTTCATAGTGTTCAATGCGGCATACTTAGCCAAGGCCTGGCTGGATTCAAATGCAGTGGCGTCAATTGCATATTCCGATCGAAAAGGATAGATATCATCGTAAACAAAATATTTCACTTTCTTCTCCCATTCATCGGTAAGAAATTGGGCATCTTCGGTAAAGCCTTGCTTTTTTAATTCGTTGATGAGGTCTACGATCAGCAATTCATTATAACACCCCCATTTGTATGTTTCGTACCAGGGAAGAATTTCATAAGGGTATTTAAAATATGCTTTTGCTGTTTCTTTCGTTCTTTCCAAATATTCTTTTGCATCGAGGTAGTGCGTCCTGTTGGGATACATCTTTGCGATCTGGTACATGTGATAGTACAACATGATGATATGCGGGTAATCGTAAGAACGCCACACATGCATGCGCTCCTGGTTGCGGTCAGCCGTATTTCCTCTTCGTCTTGATGTATCACGGTTTACATACCAGCTTGGCGTGCCGTATACACCGTAAGGATAGGGTGTTTCTTTATCGGTGCGCTGCAATCCACCCCAAACAAAGTTTTTTAGATAATATTCAAGAGCATCGATTTCTTTTTGATCGGGATAGAAAACATTTTTTGCTGCAACAAAAGGTGCTTTGCAAAGTCCGGGATCGTCACAAGTTAAAACATAACTCAGACGGCTTGTATCGAAGTAATCGGGATTATCGGGACTGCGTAGCGCAGCGTTTTTCATGTCATACACACCAAACAATCCATCATACCATTTACCAGGAACCTTTAACTGCTGATGATCGGCAATAAAAGAAGAACGTTTTTTGTACAAGGTTTCCAAAGGTTCCGTGACAAAAAATTCTAAATAAGTTTTGTAGTTGTTACCGTAACGAATTGCCAGCTTGTTCTCTCCAAGCCGTGAAAATTTTACTTTATAGAGATGTGTTCCTTTCTTTTTCTCGCCTAAATATTTTATGGAAGTTGCTGAAGTGAATTCAGGTTCTATGCTTTGAATTTTTTGATTGGTGCGTAATGCGATCGTCGCCTCGAGATCAGTGGGAATACTCATACCCGGCATTACCTGCACGTCGATCAATCCTTCCTCAAAAAGTATATCGCGGATACCATTATAATCTTTCGCCCACCTGAATTTGAATGCATAATTTTTGCTGCTTTTGCTTTCGACAGATGTGTGGGTATGAGGTTGCCTCCAATTGCCTCTTAACTCTTTATTGCCTGTTAGGGCTGAATGAATAAAAGCCTGGAACACTCCTCTTTCACCTGGCACAAACGATGCTGTCGAAAAATATTCTAATGAAGTTCCGGGTAAAGGGGTCATGACCAGATAAGGCCCTAATCCGGTAGGACGCTGGAAAAAGATGAATGAATTATTTCCTGAAATGAAATGATGTTTTACTACTCTTTGCTCAAATATCTCAATTGGATTTTCTCCTCCGCCGGCATTATAAGCAAGAGGGATGGCAAGGTCTTCTATCCTGATTGTATTTGCCGAATAGTTGGTTAACCTGATGTTCCAGATCAACGCATCATTTTGCAGTGAAAAACTTTGCGACAATTGAAGTGGAGCACCTTTAGAACTATCCGGCTGCCAGTTCTCTACCATCTTCCCATCCTGTAAAAAAGAAGTTTTGCCGGAAGACGCTTTTACTGAATCCACTCTCCTGCCATTGGCAAAACGTACCGTCACATCTCCAAACACTCTTCCATTCCTTACATAATTCGTAACATGAACATCATTGGTTTTGAAAATCTCACCAATGCCGTAGCGGTTGGTTTTTATCGTGAATGCATCGTTTTTCATTTGGTGTTGCTCCTTACTTTGAGCAAACAATGTGAATCTAAGGAGTACACAAGCAATAATAAAAAAACAATTTCTTAGCATGATAACTTGAATGAAGGTTCAGAGATCAGGGAGCTAGTTTTGCTTTTGGTTCATCATAAAAACGCCACTTTGTTTTATAATCTTCGTTTAATGGCTGATTGGTTAAAATTGCTCTTATCATTTCAACCGGCATGGAATTCAAATGCATTACAGCATCATGATACTGCTTATAAGTCATTTTACCACTGTCGACTAATTCTTTTTTCAGTGCATAGAATTGCCTGCCGCCGGTCAAATAAGCCAATTGATATAATGGAGGATAGCGATCTGCAAATGAACGTCTCACTTCTCCTTCAGCATTCGCTCTTTCATGTCCTACCCTGTCTACTAAAAAGTCAATGCATTGCTGTGGCGTCCATTTGCCCATATGGTAGTTCAATGAAAAAATAATCCGTGCACAACGATGCATATGCCAGAACAACATTCCAATCCTATCTTCAGGACCTTGAGGAAAATTCATGTCCCACAATAACAACTCCCAATACAAGGCCCAACCTTCGCCCCAGAACGGGGTACTGAAGTTTCGATACGTACGATACCTTGCATTCATGTACGCCTGCAGGTTGTGACCGGGAATCAATTCATGTTGAACGGTGGCTCTGGAAAAGTGAGGGTTGTTACCCCGCATGCTCATCAGGCGGTCATCTTCGCCCATTGTATTCGTTGGATAGGAAATACTGATATCTGCGCCGCCGGTGAAGAAAGGGTTTACCAGTTGGCGCTCCGGTGTCATCATAATCATTCCCCAGGTTTCTTCTGCTAGATCAGGAATTGTAATGAGATCTTTTTTCTTAATAAAATCAACTGATTCATGATACAATTTCAAAATAGCTTCCGGTTGCTTGCCCGGAGGAACAAAACTGTTTTTTACTTTTTCCAATGCTTTCTTCCAATCGTTGCCAAAACCCATTTCGTTTGAGGCCTTCAACATCTCAGCATCGCACCATGCAAATTCCTTGTTTGCAATGTCGATCAGTTCTTCCGGCGTATAGGGAATCAATTCATAGTTCAATTGCCTTATTAATTCATTCTTCCCGACAGGCTTACCGACAATGCCGGTTTTATCAACCGGAGTTGTATTTGATTTGTTTTTGAATGCGGCCCCATAAGCAGTCAATGCTTCGTCTAAAGCAGTGTAAGTTTTAGGAGTCCACCAGCTATACATTGGGTCATAGCCGTTATAAAACTGGTGAATATTTGCCAGAGAATTTTTAATACCAGTGATCGTTTCTCCGGCGATGTAAATAGATTCAGAACTTAAATTCTTTTCATCTTTCAATTTCGCCTGCAGTGCTTTTATTTCATTGGTAATATCGGACCACTCTTCAGCAACTTTTTCTGCATCCGGTTGTTTACCTCTTCTGCGGGCTTTTTCTAGATCGTAAATTATATCAGCAAACACAAACCATTGTTTGATCTTGTTGTATTCTGCAGCGTCTTCAGAAGCCTGACGGATTCGTTCAGTAACATCTCGCTTGAACAGGATGTAATCAACCTTACATTCCTGAGGCAGACCATTAAAATTGAGTGCTTCCAACTTTTTCAAGTATTCACGATTAAGTTTATCAAAACGTTCCCGCCTTTCGGGCGAGCCAGCACCCGCATCCCCGCCGCCGGACCCACCCCGAAACGCATTGCCACTGGAAGGCGTATAAAATCTGGTCAATGCCCTGCAGTCTGCACTATAGTTCTGGATCAGGTTGGGCATTTCCTGGCAGGGAACATATTCGTTTTTGGATTGGGAAAAAAGATGATTGCAAAGAGCTAAAAAAAATATGGCGGTATAAACTCTCAGCAAAGAAGGTCTTGACATAAACTCAAGTTTAGCAATGGTGAATTGTGGCTCAATTAGGATATTGAATATTATGAATACCGTTCCGGATCGAACGCTTTTATATCTACTTCCGTTTTTTGATCGTTTGCTAAATCAGCAATGATTTTCCCTGTTGCAGGTCCGAGGCTTAGACCCATCATGGAGTGCCCGCCTGCAATGAAAAGGTTATTGATTTTTGATGAACGCCCAATGTAGGGCATTCCATCCGGCGAACAGGGACGGAATCCATACCAGATGTCTTTTTGTTCCGGAACATCCAGTTTGATATCAGGAAAATATCTTGAAACCGATTCAACAATTCCTTCTACCCGGTTTAAATTGATTTTTTTATTAGGTGCGCCAATCTCCATCGTTCCGCCATAACGCATGTGTCCATTCATTGGGGTAATGGCTACACGGGCTTCACACAATATGGCAGGAACGTTTAATTTTTTTTGTGGTTGATCATAAGTCAATGTGTATCCCTTGCCGGCCATCAATGGAATATCCAGGTGAATCAATTTTGCCAGCCGGCTTAACCAGGCGCCACTTGCTAACACAAACACATCGGCAGCATATTCACCCTTCGAACTAATAACTTTTTTAATCCTTCCATTTTCAGAGATAATATCCTTAACCGGATTGTCAGTTTGCACATCGACCCCTGAGGTCTTCAGGTAATGAAGTAATTGGGGCATTAATTTATTCGGATATAAATGTGCATCACAACGATAATGAACAGCGCCGAGGACATCAAGCTCTGTTTCAGGTTCAAGCTCCTGCAATTGCTGCTTGTTCAAAACAGCGGCATCTACTCCCATTTGCCGTGCTCTTTCAGCCAGATGCGATTCTTCCTCTGCAACCTTTTCTGTTTTATAATACATCAGGATACCCTTGTTCTCCAGAGCGAAATCAAATCCTGGTTGTTTGTTCAATTCACTAAAAAGGTTTTTGCTATAAAGATTGAATTGAAGCAGTGGCATGGCTGCCTTTTCAACATTTTGAGCCGTCGCATTCTTTATAAATTTCAATCCCCATGATATCAAATTTAAATCGAACGAAGGCCTTACATAAAAAGGACTTTTGCTATTCAGCATCCATCGCAGGCCCTGCGCAACAATGCCAGGCGATGCGAGAGGCACAAAATGACTCGGAACGATCATTCCAAGATTGCCATAAGAGCAGTTGGTATTGACTTCTGAATTGTCTAAGACGGTAACATCCCAGCCGCTTTTGCGCAGGTAGTATGCCGAACAAAGTCCGATAACGCCACCCCCTATTACGATTGCTTTCATTTCATCTGAATTTTTGAGCCTGATTTTTACAAAAGCTCCGCTGGTTTTAGTTCAATCATATCACCTGAAATCCGTGGGCATAAGGATCATCGTCATCAATAATGATCGTGTTGTAACCTGTTACGATTGCCCACCCTTCAATACTGGGGACAATTGCCGGTTTATTTCCCAAGGTTGTTTCTTTTTCTATCCTGCCGATAAATTTTGAGCCGATGATACTTTCGTGAATGAATTCAACGCCTTTCTTCAACCTACCTTTGGCATACCATTGGGCCATACGTGCAGACGTACCTGTACCACACGGTGACCGGTCAATTGCCTTATCTCCGTAGAACACGGCATTCCTTGCTGAGGCATTGGAATCAATAGGAGCTCCTGTCCACAGCATGTGGCTTAAACCCCTTATGTGTTTATTCTCAGGGTGAACAAATAAGTTCCCGTATTTTTCATTCAACCGTTCACGACAAACGCGGCTCCATGAGATCAATTGATCAGCGTTGTAATTTTCGAGCCCTGGAAAATTTTTCTGAGGATCTACAATTGCATAAAAGTTTCCTCCATAGGCAACATCTACAGTGATTGTCCCTAAATCAGGGCATTCCACATCTAAATTTTCAGCAGCCAAAAACGATTTTATATTCGTAAGCGTTACCGATTTTACCTTTTTGCCCTCTTGTTTGTAATTGATAAGAACCAGTCCTGCAGGCGTCTCCATTCTTAATTTCCCTTGTGTTTTCGGAATAACCAATCCTTCTTCAATGGCAATCGTAACCGTTCCTATGGTACCATGGCCGCACATAGGTAGACAACCGCTGGTTTCTATGAAAAGAACACCAATATCATTTTCGGGATCGTGCGGGGAAACCAGTACTTTGTCAAATCAGGAAAAACAACGATTACTGGTTTATACT
>JAGIAB010000139.1 GCA_017745135.1 Flavisolibacter sp. | reverse complement strand
CCCTACAAGTATTGATTTGTGTTTTGAAAATAAATTTTTACGGCGTTCAACATCATTTCCTGGCTTGGCTGTTCACAAATGAGAATCTTATTTTTTGTAAAATGACTAATGCTTTCTGCAGTAGTGGTACCTACAGCAAAACAAACAACATTCTGTTTTAGTTGATTGACAGAAAAAAAACTTTGGACAGCGCTTGGGCTGAAAAAAAGAATCGCATCCATATCATCTTCTGCAACCACAGGCGTTTCCACGGTTTCATAAACGGTTACCTCGTTCACTTTAATGCCTGCTTCTTTTAAAATGCCCGGCAGTTCATCTCTTCGTTTATTTCCACAGAAGAAGATAATTTCCTTTGGCTGCTGCTTAATAATTTTTCCTGCCAGATCCTTGCCGTAATCAGCAGTGGCCATGATTTGTTCGTCGCGGACATGCAACAGCAGGGACGATCTTGTTCTGCCGGAAATACAATAAAAATGGCGACTGCTATTTTTATCTAAATAATTTTTTACCGCTTCAACAGCATTGGCGCTTGTGAAAGCAACATCTGCATTGCTGTTCATCAGCCAATGCGAAATCTCCTCCTGCTTTTCTTTTGAAACGATCGGTTGGATAGAAATGAACTCCTGTTCTACAAGTTCAATATCGCTTTCTCCCGCTTGCTTCACCAGCGAAGGCTCTAGTTTTTTTGTGCTTAAAACTTTATACTTCGCCATTTGTGGTCAATCCTTTATTGCGAAAGAGGTCAAGAATATGTTTGCCGCCTTTATTCATCACCTCTTTGGCTGCTTTGAAACCAAGATCTGTAGCGCCGGTTTTTAAAAGTGAAATTTCTGTTTCACTGATTAATGAACCATCCGGGCTAACAATATTTCCTTTAAAGTTTATTTTATCGCCAATAATTTCTGCAAGTGCTGAAATTGGGGTAGAACATCCGCCCATCAAACCGCTTAAAAAATCTCTCTCAATTTTTGTACACAAAGCCGTTTCTTCATTATTGAATGACTGGCAGCTCTGGAAGGCGTAATCGTCTTTTTCTCTGCACACCACCATAATGGCTCCTTGTGCGGGTGCCGGCAACATCCAGTCCAATTCAATTGCATTTGAAGGACGTAGATCAATTCTTTCTAATCCTGCTGCAGCAAATATGGCCCCGACCCAATTGCTTTCTCCCAGCTTTCTCAATCTTGTATTTACATTACCACGAAGATTTGTGATGGTATGATGCGGATACCTTCTTTTCCATTGAGCAATTCTTCTGACGGAACTGGTAGCTACAATTGCACTTTCCAGGCTGTTGGGTTCACTTGCTGTTGCATCCAAAACTTCCTTTGCATTTTTTAAGGCCGGATGCGGAATAAAAAGGTCTTTGTGTGAAGCTCTCTTTAAAACTGCCGCCTGTTGTATTCCCCTGGCCAATTGCACAGGAACATCTTTCATGGAATGAACGGCAATGTCGATTCGGTTGCTCAATAAAGCAGCATCCAAAGTTTTTGTAAATACGCCTGTTACCCCCAGTGCATACAATGGGGTAACAGTATCAATATCACCTTCGCTTTTCATGTACACAAGTTCTGATAACACTCCAGCCTCTTTTAATAGGCTTTGTACCAATGTAGCCTGCCAAACAGCCAACTGACTGTCCCGTGTACCAATTCTTAAAACTTTTTGCATTAATTTTTTGCGTTGATAAAATCGTTCAGCGCTGCAAGGTACTGACAACCGCGTTGGTTTTGTACTTTGATCTTTCCTGCAGTTTCGTTCAATACTCTTTGTATTTGTGTATCGATTTTCTTTGGGCAGGTGGTTGTTGGATTGGAATATGATGGGTGCGTGTACAATTCTTTCGACTTTACCTTCAGGTCTTTCAGCATGGGTACATGGCGACGCATTTCATACCATTCTTTAAATTCTCCCATCACTTCAGCAATGATAGCCTTTGCCTTAGGCACTTCTGCCATACGCATGCGCAGGGTTTCATCTTTCAGTTTTGAAAGTTCGTCAACATTTACCATTTGTACATTCGGCAATTGTTGCGCCCCTTCGTGTACGTTATAAGGAATAGAAAGGTCGATGATCAGTTTTTCACCCTTACCTTCTACATGTTCTTTCAAAATAGTGGGCTCCGGAGAGTTGGTAGCAACTAAAATGATATCAGCTTTTGCAATTTCTCCGGGTAAATTTTGGAGTGAAGCAGATTGTAATCCTAATTCTTTTGCAAGTTCTTCTGCCTTTTTCGGAGACCGGTTTATCAACGTAATCTTGTCTGTTTCTAAATAATCGACAAGATTTTTACAGGTATTCCGTCCAATTTTACCCACACCAAGCAATAAAATATTTTTAGATGAAGGATTGGCAACCACCTGTTTTATGTATTGAACTGCAGCAAAAGAAACAGATACTGTTCCGCCACTGAGTTCAGTATTATTCTTAATTAATTTAGAAGATTGAAGAACGCAGTTCACCAACCTTTCAGTGAATGCACCCACAAAACGGTGTTGCTTGGAAAACTTTACGGCAGTTTTTAACTGGCCAACAATTTCATAATCTCCTAAAATTTGAGAATCCAGTCCTGCGCCAACGTTAAAAGCATGCTCAATGGCTTCTATTCCGTTTTTGATATAGGCAGCTTCTTTAAACGCATCGCTATTGCCTAAAGTTTCTGAACACAAAATTTCAATAAGCTGGCTGCTGTTGTTAGCGAAACCGTAAATTTCTGTTCTGTTACAGGTGGATAGAATGAACACTTCATTCAAACCCTGAAGCGCAGCTTTTTGAAGAACATTTGCATATTGCTCATTGCTGATGGCAAATTGTCCTCTTACACAGGCGTCGGATTTTTTGTAGTTAATTCCGGCTACGAAAAAATTTGATATGTTCTTGAGGTATTCTGTGTTCATTTTCGTTGGTAAGCCATCGATTGCGCAAAAATAATTTTACAAAGTTTGTAAGCCTAAAAACTCTGTCATTCCACTGTCATTTGACCGTATGAGTTTAATCAGTTTACAGTTTGGTTACATGAATAGTGCAAACTAGTGAACCGGTTGTAACCTACATTTGTTGCCTCCATATGAAAAGAGCAATTGTTTTAATGAATTTAGGTTCACCGGATTCCACAAGTGTTAAAGATGTAAAGAAATACCTTGATGAGTTTTTAATGGATGAAAGAGTGATTGATAAACCCTGGCTGCTCCGGGCTCTCCTGGTGAGGGGGATTATTATTCCTTTTCGTGCACCCAAATCTGCAGAAGCTTATAAAACTATCTGGACAGATAAAGGCTCGCCGCTCATTATTATTTCAAAGCAGTTGGCAAATGCTTTGAAACAAGAGGTAGAAGAACCTGTAACCATTGCTATGAGATACGGGAATCCTTCTCCAAAGGATGCTTTCGATAAATTAATTAAGGAGAATCCCGACCTGGAAGAAGTAATAGCGGTTCCAATGTATCCGCACTATGCCATGAGCAGTTATGAAACTGCAGTGGAGTATGCAAAAGAACAACACAAAAAAGGGAACTATAAATTCAGGCTCACTACCATCAAGCCTTATTACGATAATGAGGAGTACATTCATGCTTTATGTGAAAGCATTAAGCCTCACCTCGACAAAGAGTTCGACCAGATGTTATTTTCTTATCATGGAGTTCCGGAACGTCATATTTATAAAGGCGATATTACCGGGCATCATTGTTTGAAAGTAGACAACTGTTGTGAAGTGCCTTCCGAAGCGCACAAGTATTGCTACCGTCATCAATGCTGGACAACCACTAAACTGGTAACAGAACGTTTGGGCATTCCAAAAGAGAAATGGGGATTTTCATTTCAGTCGAGACTGGGAAGAGATCCGTGGCTGCAACCTTATACTGCAGCCCGTTTAGAAGAGTTGCCTAAAGAAGGCGTGAAAAAAATATTGGTGGTTTGCCCGGCTTTTGTAAGCGATTGCCTTGAAACGCTTGAAGAAATTGCTGAAGAAGGAAAAGAAAGTTTTCTTCATCACGGTGGAGAAAGTTTTGAAATGATCCCTTGTTTGAATGTTCATCCTCTTTGGGTGGGTGCGATTGCCGGCTGGATAAAAGAATATGTAAACGGAAACGACGAAATGGTTTTATCGTGAGCTGTGAATTGTGAATGGTCAATGGGTTCCCATAATTTGGTTTTATCTTAATGGTTTAAACAATCATTATGTTTTTAAAATTAAACCATCAAAAGCTTGATGTGTTTCAGGCTTCTAAGAGTTTTGTATTAGAGTGTCACAGGCTCTCAAAATTGTTACCACCCGATGAGAAATTTGGTATGACATCTCAAATTCGAAGAGCTGCTTTGTCCGTTCACTTAAATATCGCCGAGGGTTGTTCAAGAAAGTATCAGGCTGAAAGAAAACGTTTTTATGAAATAGCAAGGAGGTTCATTAATTGAAATTGATGCTGCTTTGGATATTGCGATGGAACTTGATTATTTACAATTGGTGTCGGTAGAAAATTTAGGAGACCAAATGATAAAGTGTTTTAAAATGTTAACAGGTCTGATTGATTCAAAGATTCACAATTGACCATTCACAATTCACATTATGTACAATTACATCAAAGCGCTGCACATTATTTTTATTGTTACCTGGTTTGCAGGCATGTTTTACATTGTTCGTCTTTACATCTACAATGCCGAAGCCAATGCAAAACCAGAGCCTGAAAAATCAATTTTGCAGAGGCAATTAAACATCATGAGTAAAAGATTATGGTTTGGAATTACATGGCCTTCTGCTATTCTTACATTGATATTCGGGCTTTGGGTAATGTTAAATGGAAGCTGGCATAAAATTCTAATGGCGGCTCCCGGCAGATGGTTGTTGATCAAACTTGTTTTTGTTTTGCTGCTTTATGTGTATCATTTTACGCTTCACGCACTATACAAACAACAGGCAAACGGTGTGTACAAATATTCTTCGCAGCAATTGCGGGTATGGAATGAAGTAGCTACCATTTTTTTAGTGCCAATAGTAATGTTGGCAACTGTAAAATCCAGTATTAGCTGGCTTTGGGGCCTGGTTGGATTGATTGGTTTTATAATTGTGCTGATGAGTGCTATTAAAATTTATAAGGCGTTGAGGAAAGAGTGATCCTCGCTTCGGTAGTTCTTTAAGAGGTCAGAAGTTGGAAGTCAGAAGTGAGAGGATCTTACTTTATTTGAGTGAGTTCTTTAAAATATGAGTGGTGACTGTGTAGTGATCTTCATTGCTACTATCATCTTTCGTTGTGTCACTCACTGCATCGTTCAATAATTCTTGTCGGCATTATGCAAGTATCACCCTGGTTTTTGCACCTCTCAATTATTTGAGTGCGGATTAAATATATTCTTCTTCTACAACCTCTAATTTCTCATTCTTTACTTTTCTCTTCTTGCTCGTACGGTTGATCCACATAACAACACCGGTGATTGGGAAGGTTACTCCCAGGAGGCACACAATAAAGGCAACAATTTTTGAAGGCGTTCCCCAAATGCTGCCGGTGTGAACGGGCTTAAAAAACGAACGGGCTTTTGCTCCCAGGCTTCTCTCTCCAAATTCCAATTTGCTTACCACGTTGCCTGAATATTGATCAATATAAATAGCATCCGTTGCTGATTCATGAGCAGCATTTTTATTTAAGGCCGCCACATTTACAACCTCAGTGGAATCTTTCGGCATCGTTATATTGTAAAATTCAGCATTGGCATAAACCGTTTTTGCCGACGATAGTGCATTATCAAAAGAAATACGTTTGGCATCAGCTACATAAGTTGACTTTGGGGGAGCAGGGGCTTTCAGTGGAGAATTAGTTACTTTATAAATTCCATTATTGAACCACTCAAATGACCAGGCCAGCGCAGTGAATGCAAAAATGAAAAGAAAGATGGCGCTGTAAAACCCGAATACTAAGTGCAGATCATGATTAATGCGTTTCCATCCTGCATTCCATTTTATTTTTAATCGCTGTTTTAAAATCTTTTTTGTTTTAGGCCACCAAAGGATAATACCTGTAATAAGAATAAAAAGAAAAATCAAGGTGGAAATTCCGGTGACCAGTTTGCCAATGCTGCTTTCGCTGCCGGAAAGCCATCTGTGAAAGGCAAACACTTTGTAAAACCATGTTTCCCTGTAGCTGTATTTTTCTAAAACTGCTCCCGTGTAAGGATTTACAAAAATGGTATAGCCGGGCTGCCGTTGCGGCGTTGCCGGTTTTGTTTGCACACCTGCATTTGAACTTGCTTTCGTACCCTCTTTTTTCGGAGGAAAGGAAACATTTATTTCTGCCGACCTCTCGGCATCTGTATAAATTTTTACCCCGTTGATCTTTGCATCGGGAAAACTTTTCTGAGTATTTTTTACCAATTCATCAACCGAAAGTTTGTTGGTAGCTGCTTCTACATAATATCTTTTTTTATTCAGGGCCATTTGCAGGTCCTTCTCAAAAACCAAAATGGCGCCGGTGAAACAGCAGCTTAAAATCACCAATCCGGCAGCAAGGCCAAGGTATAAGTGAATGCGACGGAAAAAAACTTTCATGTCCGGAAGATTAAAAAATGCAAAAAGAGGTAAAACGTTTTTTTCATTTTACCTCTTCAAAAAAAGTTTGATTAAAATTTATAAGAAAGGGTGGCTACAAATTGTGTTGGAGGAATGGGGTTGATACTGTAGTTCTCGTGTACATAATAATTCAGTGTATTGGTAAGGTTAGAAACCTTGGCCATCACAGAAACTTTTTTGTACGAGTAACCTGCAGAAAGATCAATAGTTGTATAACCTTTTACAGGAAATATCCTGGAACGATAAGCAAAAGGCCCGGTGATTTGTCCCTGTGCATTTGTTTTCTTCACAACATCGCTATTCCATCCGCCGAAACGGTCGCCAATGTATACTACGGTCACTCCTGTTTTCAAGCCCTTTAATAATCCTTCTCTGAATGTATAGAATACAGTTCCGTTTGCTGTATGAATGGGATTATTCACCAGGCGTTCACCTTGTCTGAAACTTCCGGCAGCAGTGTCTGTTTTGGTGTAGCGCATATAATTGTAACTATACCCGGCTGTAATATCCAAACCTTTTATGGGGTGACTTGCCAGGTCTACTTCCAATCCATCGCTTGTAGTTTGTCCAACCAATTGTTTGATGCTGGTGTTTATATTTTCTCTTCCGTCTTTCAGGAAAGGAGCGGTTTGAGCCAAATTATTATTAACAATGCGATACGCTGTGATGTTTGCCGATACCAATCCATTAAAAAATTCATTTTTCACGCCTAACTCGTATTGATCAATGAAGGAAGGCTTGAGTGGTTGTCCTTCTATATCCCAGGAAGTTGAATTGGATACAAAAGAATTGGAATAGCTGGCAAAGAAAGAAGTTGTTTCAAACGGCTTGTACACTAAACCAAATCGTGGAGAGAATGCTTTATCGTAACGGGCTTTTCCTATTTTATGGTCACCCGTTGCAATAATGGTTGTATCGATTGCTTTTGTTTGTACATACGACCATCTTATGCCGGCTAATACATTAAACTTTGATGAAAGCTTGATAAGATCTTGTACATAAGCTCCGAAACGGTTAACAGGAGCCTCTCTTTTGCGGATGTTCGTTGCTAAAGGAATATCATTGCGTCCAGTATATTTGCCGGGCTGCAAAATATTGATCGTATCATAAATGCCCGAAGGAAAACCCCTCATTGAAGGGAAACTGTAATCGTTATTGGTGGTGAAATAACGGTCGGCATCAATTCCTGAAAGGAAGGTGTGTTCTAAGGAAGACGTTTTAAACTTTCCGACAAGGTTTACCTGTCCCGCATAATATTTTTCATCAGTTAAGATCTTGCCTAATGGCCTTCCCCAATTACCTGCGTCATCGGCTTGTACTCTTTCCACAGCGAAATAATCTCTCTTGTAATAT
>JAGIAB010000138.1:7692-7915 GCA_017745135.1 Flavisolibacter sp. | reverse complement strand
GCATTAAACAGGTAATGTATAAGAGCAGGAAAAAACATACCGCCGACAGCGGCAAGAACAGGAAGAATTGCATTTTTAAAACTCGATAGTTCACCTATGTATAACTCTCTTTCGATTTCAAGTCCTACTAACAAAAAGAATATTGCCATGAGCCCGTCATTGATCCAATGCTCCACAGAATAATCCAGTTGAATTTTATAGAAAGAAAGATCGATATGCAAAT
>JAGIAB010000138.1:0-7682 GCA_017745135.1 Flavisolibacter sp. | reverse complement strand
TTGGCAAGTATCAATGAAATGATTGTACAGGCAATTAACACAAAACCACCGGCTTTCTCACTCTTAAAAAACTCTTTGAACATATTTGCTTTAGCCATACTCAGTTGATAAAGTTGTATTGCTTCTATTGATCTCTTCAGCAAAGTAAAGGCGTTGAGTATATCCAAAAAAACCTTGCAGGGAAATGCATTTATCTACTCAAGAGAAATTGAATGGGAGCACTCAGGCAACGATATTAGCCGGACGACCCTGTAATGATGATTGTTCATTTTGAAAAAGTTGCCGTTGGCAGTTTAAGCCATCACATTCACCGGCGAATTTCATGTTGTTGTTTCAGGAAAATTTGAAGTGACCATTAAAGCAGAAGTATGCTGGTTTTGACGGAACAAATGAAGTAATACCTTCGCAAACTCTGATGCTACATTTAAATAAAAGCCTGAAGTGGTTCATTGCCGGAACTTTATTCGCCATTCTTTGGGCATCCGCTTCCACAGCTACTAAAATTGGTCTTACAGTTGCACAGCCTTTGATAATTGCTGAAGTGCGTTTTGCCCTGGCTTCAATCGTCATGTTATTCATAGCTCATTTTATTTTGAAGCAACGCCTGCCTGCCGGAAAAGAGTGGAAGCAATTAATGATCTATGGTTTGTTGAACATCAGCATCTACCTGGGTATGTATGTAGTTGCCATGCAGAATATCACAGCAGGAATCGGTGCTTTGGCTATTGCATCCAATCCCGTATTCATTAGTTTTATTTCAGTATTCTTTTTAAAGAAGAAACTTCATTATTCAATTGTGCTTTCTCTTATTATTTGCACTATCGGTGTTGTGTGTGCTTCATGGCCTTTGCTGGGTGATGCCACGGTAAGTGTCCAGGGCTTGATCATTTTGTTTTTAAGCATGTTGTCGTATTCGATTGGCGCCATTTATTTTTCATCAAAACAATGGAACGGGCTTTCCCTACTGACGATCAATGGTTGGCAGACTTTACTGGGTGGTTTGTTTCTATTGCCTCTGACTGCCGTCTTTTATAAAGGTTCGATAAATCATTTCAACAGTAAGTTTTGGCTATCAGTGGCCTGGCTTGCTATACCGGTTTCCATATTTGCAGTACAACTTTGGTTATGGCTGTTGCAACTGAATGCCGTTCGTGCAGGATTGTGGTTATTCCTTTGTCCTTTGTTTGGTTTTATCATTGCCGCATGGATTTTGAAAGACCCCATCAGTATTTACACAATTGTTGGAGTTTTGTTAGTGATCACTGGTTTATTGTTGTCAAGAGTGAATGCAAAAAGAAATAAAGCGGTGTAAGATTGACGGCTATTCATTTGTGTAAGGAATCTAAGCTTGTTCTGCAGACATAAAGATGAACACCAAAATAGGCTGGAATAGTAACATTAATCATCTTCAATCTTTTTTATGAGAACCTTGCTGTTCATCTTTCTTCTTTTCATTACTGCAAGCTGCAGTGCACAACAGCCTGTCGAAAATATCATTATAGTTACTACAGACGGCCTTCGATGGCAGGAGGTTTTTAAAGGAATGGATTCGGCCATCGCCAATGATAGTAGATTCAACCAGGGCGACAGCGCTTATTTATTTAAAAAATACTGGGGTCATGATGAAATTGAAAGGAGAAAAAAGCTATTTCCCTTCCTTTGGTCAACTGTTGCAACACAAGGACAATTGTACGGAAACAGACTGCTTGGTAATAAAGTAGACAATGCCAATCCTTATTGGTTCAGCTATCCCGGTTATAGCGAGATGATGACAGGCTATGCCGATACTGCCATTAACTCGAATGATTTCCCGTCGAATCCCAACATTAATGTGCTTGAATTTTTGAACCGGCAGTCAAAATTCAAAGGCAGGGTTGCAGCTTTTGGTACCTGGGCAGCGTTCGATAGAATATTGAATGAAGGACGAAGCGGTTTTCCGGTTGTTTCTGCGTTTGATAAAAGCGGTGGCAATCATCCAACTGCGCAACAGCAATTGATCAATGCAATGCTGGCTGATTCCTACAAACCATGGCAGGAAGATGAATGCCAGGATGTGTTTACTCATTTTGCGGCCATAGAGGAATTGAAGATCAGCAAACCGAAAGTGCTATACATTGCTTATGGTGAAACTGATGAATGGGCGCACAGCGGTCAATACCGCAGTTATTTAAATGCGGCACATCAGGTAGATGCGTGGATCAAACAGATCTGGGAGTATGTGCAAAGTCAACCTCAATACAAAAACAAAACAGCCTTGTTCATCACTACCGATCATGGTCGTGGTGATGCCATTAAAAAAGAATGGACAAGTCATGGCAACTCCATTAAAGATGCTTATGAAATATGGTTTGCCGTAGTAGCGCCAAACATACCGGCAAAAGGCGAAATGAAAAGCCAAATGCAATTGTATCAAAAGCAATTTACCCAAACCATTTCCAAATTATTGGGATATGTCTTCAAGGCCAATCAGCCGGTTGCAAAAGAAATTGAAGCAGTGTTTAAATGACATTGACATGCAAACGAAAGTAATGGTTCTCAAAGCCGGAAGATGACATAAATATTAAAGGATAAAAAACTCTTTTTATTTTGTATCTTGCACAAACAGGTTAATTTTTATTTCGCTTACCGTTACGGGTTTCCGTTTGCAGAAGTGTAATGTTGCCCTCATCTTAAATGATCTCAATCGGATAACTGCAAAGGGAAATTTTTAAGATCTGCGTGAGCAGTGGTCGGATGGCATATTGTTTCTGCGTTTAAAAGAAAGCATATTTATCGCCAGTATGCACCGTGAACAAGTTGATTCTTCCCGCAGTTTCTATAATTGAATTTGTTAAACACAACAAACTGTTATTTCAATATGAACCGACGAGACATTTCTAATCTTGATGACGTGAGGTTGTTAGTAAATACTTTTTACGGTAAAGTAAGAGAAGATAAAATTCTTGCTCCGGTTTTTAATGATCGTATTGGAAATGCCTGGCCCCAGCATATTGAGAAAATGTGCCGGTTTTGGCAAACGGTTCTACTTGGAGAGCATACGTATTTCGGAGCCCCGTTTTCCCGGCATGCAAACCTTCCTGTAGAACATTTACATTTTGAAAAATGGCTGGAACTTTTTCATAGTTCAGTAGATGCCTTGTTTGCAGGAGAAAAAGCAGAGGAAGCTAAGTGGCGCGGAAGTAAAATGGCTGAAATGTTTGAAATGAAAATCAAATATCCCCATACGCTATAACAGTAATGAAAAGAGGTTTGGAACTGGATGCAATATTTATAAAAAATTACGATGAGAGAGAATTCAATTAAACGAAACAAACACATTTCCGGCTCTCAAAGGACCATCACTTTACACTTTTGTTTTGGGAAAATAAGACAGGGATTAAAAAATGGAGTAGAGACTGGAGAAAACATTGACAGAAACACAGTTGGAGGCAATTGGTTTGCAGTTAAAAGAGCAACCTGCCTTATTCGATATCTATGAAGATGAGTTTTGGATCAAATAGATCAAAGCGTAATGAGAAATAATACAGAAATCGTAATGGAACTTGCAGAGCAAAGAAAAAACAACACCATCGCTTTTAAAGTTATCTGTTTTGATGAAGAAAAGATGATTCAGACATATAGGGGAGAGTACCGGAATCTAATGACGCTCTTAAATGAAAAATTTTACCTGGAAAATTTCGGAGAATGCAGAGGAATGGGGAGGTGCTGTACCTGTGTTGTTGAAGTCGAAGCAATGGAGAATTGTCTCGCCGGGAAGCAACGAAACGAAGCCAGTACGCTTAACAAGATGGGAATTGATCAACCGAATATGCGGCTGGCCTGCCAGATCATGATAGATGAGGAATTAGACAATGCTGAAATTACAATAGGAGTTTTTTGAATAAAGAGAGGTAAGGAAGAAATAGTTAGTCGTTGATTGAAATTTAGAACGAATACAATGTTATATGAAAACAATATTGGTTGCCCTGGACTATGAGCCTTCTGCACAAAAAATTGCTGACACCGGTTTAACTTTTGCTAAGTCCATGAAGGCCGAAATGATCCTTTTGCATGTGGTTCCTGAGTCCAGCTATTATTCTTCGCTTAAATATTCCCCGATTTTAGGCTTTGAGACGTTAAGTGCAATCAATGTTGTTGAAACAGAGAATGAGCTGGAGTTAACAAAGACGGCTGAAGATTTTTTAGAAACGATCAGGCGCAATCTTGGCGACGAGTCAATAACAATTTTAGTGAAGACCGGCGATCTCGGAGAAAATGTTTTGGAGGTTGCTAAAAACCGGAAGGCGGATATGATTGTTATTGGCACTCATCATAAAAGAGGAATTGAAAAGATCTTATCCGGCAGCGTGGCCGAAAAGGTTTTTCACCATAGCCCTGTGCCGTTATTAATTATTCCTGTTGAATCATAAACAAAAGAGCAACAAAAAATCGGATTTGCATATTATACAGGATGCCTTTGATTAAAATAAAAAGAGTTTACGACAAGCCGGCAAGGTCTGACGGCTACCGGGTATTAACCGACAGGCTTTGGCCACGCAGGTTAAAAAAAGAAGATGCTATGCTGGATGAATGGGCAAAAGAATTGGCTCCTTCAGAAAGATTGAGGAGCTGGTTCGATCACAACCCGTATTACTGGGAACCGTTTAAGAGAAAATATTTTATAGAGCTAAAACAAAACGAATCAGTATATACATTCGTTGAAAGGCACAAGGAGCGAAAAGTGATAACCCTGCTTTATGCCACTACATACGATAGGTTGACACATGCAATTATAATCAGGGAATTTTTAGAAAACATTTACTGTGAACACTGAAAAAAATACCATTATTTTCAGACTTTCTTACGACGGCGCCACCAATGTAATACAAACCCACAAAGATCAATACGATTCTTTGATGTGTTTGATCTCGGAATACCTGAACATATCCCGGTTTGGAGTGTGTTATGGCGGGGGAAGTTGTAAGACATGCGGTGTGATACTAAAAGAAAGTCACAACTTTGAAAAAAAATTTGTTTTGGCTTGCGAAGTGAAAATAGATGATGAACTTGCCAACAAATCCGTAATTATTTTATAAAAAAATTGAGAATCGAATCAGTATGTTTTCTAAAGCCTGCGAATATGCCATCAGGGCAATGATATTTATTGCGAAGAAATCAGCAGATGGCCATGTTGTAGGTATTATTGAAATTGCAAAAGGTATTGGCGCACCACAACATTTTATAGCTAAAATTTTACAGGAATTAAGAAGGCACGCATTGGTACAATCCATAAAAGGACCTAACGGTGGATTTTATATCGATGATCCAAATAATGAGATCACTTTGGCTGATGTTGTGATTGCCATTGATGGCGATAAGCTTTTTAAAGGATGTGCTCTTGGTTTGCAGAATTGTTCTGAAAGAAAGCCTTGTCCTATTCATGATGAATTTAAACTCATTCGCCAAAAAGTGCAGGAAACATTAAACTCCTTCTCCGTAACTCATTTTAATGAGGAACTTAAATTAGGGCTGAAATATTTGAAAAGATAAATTGAACCTGCCTGAGACTTTTCAGTTATCAATTCCCTGCTGCCGGGGATCATTATACTGACAACGATTGATCAAAGTGTTGAAATCAGATGTGCTACTTGCAAATTGTTTTTCCTTTCATGTTTAGGCTTTGTTTATTGTTCGGGAAAACGTTCTTCATTTCTAAAAAACAGTGCGGTTGCGCTTAGAGCTTTCACAGTTCTCCATTCGCTTCCATTTTTTTCCATAGTAAAAGGATACCTATCGTCGTGCCGGTCACTTGTAAAAACAAAGAGCTTCTCTCCCTTTGGTGTATCGATTTCTGTAAAATGAACCTGAAAAGGAACTGAATCGAAGAGCATACTTTTAACAAAGAAGTGCATAGCTGAAGAATTTATCAATAAGAACAAATAGTAGTGTCCATTCATAAGCTCCCACATCTGGACCACTCTATGATTATTTAACTGAAACTAAAGTTCCGGTAGAGAACCGGACCTTTTTGGCACAGCATTAAGAGGGTTGGGATTAAAATCAACGGTCAATGTCAGTTGGCTTCGGTTCGGGCTCTTTTGAAACTGATACTTCCGAAGAGGTTACCGGTTCTGTTTGAGGAATAAAATCTCTTCCATCCTTACTGTAGTCATAGGCCCATCGATATACCTGTGGAATATCACCAGGCCAGTTTCCATGTCCGGGATTTATAGGAGTCGTCCATTCAAGTGTATTCGAATTCCAGGGATTGGTTTTTTTAACCCTTCTGCCTTTGAATATGGAATAAAAGAAATTAAATACAAACAAAAGGTTGACGGCAAAGACAATGATCGTAACAATGGTGATCATTTTGTTTAACGAGCTAAATTGATTAAAAGATGTCCATATGCTGAAGTCAAGATACCTGCGGGGTATACCTGCCATTCCCATGTAATGCATTGGCCAGAATATCAGGTAAGCTCCGATAATAGTAATCCAGAAATGGATGTAGCTTAAAGTAGTGTTCAGGTGGCGGCCAAACATTTTTGGGAACCAATGATACACTCCGGCAAACAGTCCAAAGAAAGAGGCCACACCCATTACCAAATGAAAATGCGCAATGATAAAATACGTATCATGGATATGAATATCAATTGTTGAATTGCCCATCCATATTCCAGTCAGGCCACCGGAAATGAAAACACTTACAAAGCCAATACAAAACAACATGGCAGGTGTAAACCGAATGTTGCCTCTCCAAATAGTAGTCAGCCAGTTAAATACTTTTATGGCAGAAGGCACGGCAATCAATAAGGTTAGTAAAACAAATACAGATCCCACAAAGGGATTCATACCACTTACAAACATGTGGTGTGCCCAAACCAATAGTGCCAGTACACAAATGGCAAAAAGCGACCCTACCATGGCTGCATAACCGAAAATAGGCTTGCGTGAATTGACGCTCATTACTTCTGATACAATTCCCATTGCAGGCAGAATAGCAATATAAACTTCAGGATGACCCAGGAACCAAAACAGGTGTTGATAAAGAACAGGGCTGCCGCCTTCATTCGGTAGTATCTGGCCCTTGATAAAAATATCGCTTAGGTAAAAGCTGGTACCGAGGTGACGGTCGAATATCAATAAAACAAACGCCGACAGCAACACAGGAAAAGAAACAATGCCGAGAACAGCCGTAAAAAATAATCCCCAAACCGTTAAAGGCAACCGTGTCATGCTCATACCTTTCGTGCGGAGATTGAGAACTGTGCTAACATAATTGATGCCTCCTAATAATTGCGAAATAATAAAGAGCAGCATACTGGTCAACCAAATGTCCATGCCTGTTTTTGAGCCTTCTGCAGCGTCTTTTAAAGCGCTGAGAGGTGGATAAGATGTCCATCCACCGTTGGCAGGACCGGTTGAAATAAATAAGGAAGACATCATTACTGCACTGGATAAAAAGAAAAACCAGTAGGACAACATATTTAGAAAAGGTGAGGCCATATCACGGGCCCCCACCTGGAGTGGAATTAAAAAATTGGCAAAGGTTCCGCTCATACCTGCAGTAAGCACAAAGAAAACCATGATGGTCCCATGTAAAGTCAATAATGAATAATAGAGATCAGGCGAAATTTTTCCTCCCTTTGCTGCATTTCCAAATAAGGTTTCAAGAAAGGGAAAGCTTTGATCAGGGTAGGCTA
>JAGIAB010000137.1 GCA_017745135.1 Flavisolibacter sp. | reverse complement strand
GCATAGGTTCCCACCAATGAAGCGGGCCGGATGCTTAACAACCATACATAGGCCAGGTAAGCAACCAGTGACCCCATCACAATTAAATAAATTAAGGCACCTACAGATTCCCAGCTAATATTTTGCAGAGCGAAATTCTTTTGTTCTTTTAAAGCAAATCCTCCGATGAAATTGACAATGCCTGCTGCCAGCATTTGAATGGCCACTTTCATTAAAGTGGAGCCTTGTATTTTTTGATATTTTGAATAGAGTGAACCAATTGTCCAGCCTATTGTACAAATAAGCAAAAGGGCAAGACTGACGATTTTCATTTGACTGTCAAAAAGATCAGCGGAGCCTTTGCCTGCAAACAAAAGAATAACGCCGGTAAATCCAACAACCAATCCAAAAATGATCTGCCTGTTTGAAAAATGAAATTTCCATTGTCGTTTATCAAGTACCACAAACCATAATGGAACCGTAGCTACCAGAATCGCTACCAAGCCGCTCGGTAAATATTGTTCAACCCATGCCACCAGGGCATTGCCAACTGAAAGCATTAGTATGCCCGCCAGGGAAATTTTCCAAACCGACTTAAGATCAGGAATGCGTTCGCCTTTTATCAATGCATAGATCAATAAGAGCAGGCCTGCAATAACAAACCTGCTTGCCGCCATAAAAAATGGAGGAATGGTTTTAATGGCTAACAAAATAGCGAGATACGTGGAGCCCCAGATCAAATACACAGCGGCAAATGCTGCAAGCACTAATGCTTTTGGGTGTTTCGTTATATTTCTGACCATAACTAGTTTTTTGGAATGGGCAATTGGTTCGTTTCTTTCAATGTTTCCAGTACAATAGTGGTTTTTGTAGAAAGGATATTTGGGTTTCTGAATTTTTCACGCATTAAATGAATGAGCGAAAGTGGATCTTTGGCTCTAACCTTAGCCAGGTAACAATCTTCTCCGGCTATATGATGCAGTTCAAGAACATCCGGAATTTTAATGAGTTGTTTGGCTACAGAAGCATTGCCCGGACCTTCGCTTGTTTTAATGAAAATATAGGCGAGCAGGTTTAATTCTAATGCTGCGGGTTTTATTCTTGTCGGATAACCTTCAATGATTCCTTTTTGTTCCAGTTTCTTTACCCGCTCCAACACTGCTGATGGAGCCATCCCAATTTTTTTGGAGAGTTCGTTATTGGTAAGAAAAGAGTTGGGCTGTAAAAGCGATAAAATCTTCAGGTCTGTTTCATCCATTGAAAAGGTCATAAAACCGAATTTTATTCGGCTAATTTAAATTTATTCAGAATAAAATTCTGATAATTTATTTTAATGGCGAGCCTGGCTTTTTGCGAAGCGACGTGGCCTTTGAAACCGCATCGCTTCCAAATTGGTTCTTAATACTGTCCACTGCTTTATACAATTCAAGCTTTTCAACGGCGTCATCAAATAAATTCATCTGAATGGTCATCGGAACCAAATGCGAAAACCGTATGCCAAGTAATCGAACTTTTTCTCCTTTCCTGTATAGTTTGGTGAAGAGGTCTTTCACCTTAGCGATGAGAATATTATCAAGTGCAGTATAATCAATAACCTCTTGTTTAGACACGGTTGTGAAATCGGCATAGCGCAGCTTCAACGTAACACAACCGGTGAGTTTTTCTTCTTCACGAAGACTGAATGCAGTTTTTTCTGTGAGCCTTACTAATTCTGTATGAAGGAAATTTATATCAGCGAAGTCTGCATCGAAAGTGTTTTCGTGCGAGATAGATTTTTGTTCGCTGTAATGTTCAACAACCGAACTGGAAATTCCATACGACTTTTCCCAAAGCTTCTTTCCCCATTTCCCGAAATGATACTCCAGTTGATCGATGGGTGTTTTGGCAATTTGTTCGATGGTGAAAATACCAAGATGATGTAATTGAATTTGTGTTTGCTTTCCAACTCCGGGTATTTTATCAACGGTCAGTGGCCAAAGAAAATGGGTTTCTTTCCCGGCAGCTACTTCAAGGTAACCATTTGGTTTGGCTTCATTGGTAGCCATCTTGCTAACTAACTTGCTTGTTGACAAACCATACGAAATAGGCAAGCCCGTTTCTTTAATAATTTTTTCTCTCAGCTCTCTTGTGTATTGACTAACACCAAAGAAGCGATCCATGCCGGTCATGTCAATATAAAATTCATCAACAGAAGCTTTTTCATAAACAGGAACCGAATCGGCAATGATTTGTGTTACCCATCTTGAGTAATGGCTATAATCATGATAACTGCCACGCAAAAAGATCGCATGCGGGCACAATCTTTTCGCTGTTAATGCAGGCATGGCGCTTTGGATTCCGTACTTCCTTGCCTCGTAGCTGCAGGCGGCAACAATACCTCTTTGTCCGTCGCCACCAACAATAAGGGGTTTGCCTTTCAGTGCCGGATTTTTTAAAATTTCAACCGAAACAAAAAAAGCGTCAAGATCAAAATGGGCAATATGTCGGGTGGCTTGGCTCACTCTTCAAAATTAATCTTCCGCAGCTTCATTGCTTTAACTTTAACCAGGAAAGACAAAGCATTTGGAATTGGAAATTCTTAAAAATTTTGTGTACGGTATTCAGCCCTTAAAACAGGAAGAATGGGCTGCTTTTTCTTCCATCTGGCAACCATTTTCCTGTAAGCGAAAAACAGTTTTAACTGCTGCCGGCAGCATTGAGCGTCATTTATATTTTGTGCTTGATGGTGTGCAAAGAAGTTTTTATTTAGGAAAGGAAAAACCTGAATCCACTATTGTGTTTACTTATCCTTATTCGTTTTCAGGAATTGCGGATTCTTTTCTGACACAAACTCCATCCACCTATTTTTTTGAAACGCTTACAAGCAGCTCTTTTTTAAGGACCACTTATCAGCAGGTGCAAGAATTGATGAATGGTTTTCCCAACATCCAGGCTTTAATTTTAAAAACCACTTCTTTTGTGCTCAAAGGAGTTTTGGAACGGATTGTAGAATTGCAATGTTTTACGGCTGAAGAAAAATTTCGTCAATTATTGAAAAGAAGTCCACATGTGCTCAACCTCATTCCACATAAATACCTCGCTTCCTACCTTGGTATCGATGCATCAACGTTCAGTAAGCTTTTGGGCTCAGTCCGCATATAAATCTTAGTGCAGGCAAAGATTTTGCAAGTTATATCGGTATAAGTTTGTAAAAAACAGGTTATGAATAAGTTCAAAAGCGAAGATTTGATCAATCAATTGCAGGCTGATGTAAGGCAAATTATTGCTGCAGCGGAACATCTTCAAACTGCTGACCCGGTAAAACTGAACTATAGCCCGGCGGAAGGTTCGTGGAGTGTAGCGCAGGTGCTGGAGCATTTGAATGCTTATAACCGCTATTATTTGCCGGCGATTGAAAAGTCAATGATCCATATTTCAAAAGATACCAGCGCATGGTTTATACCAGGTTTTTGGGGCAACTATTTCACAAAGATGATGATGCCGAAGAACGTGTATGAGGTAAAGAATAAAATGAAGGCAATGAAAAGCTATACCCCGACTAAAGGTTTAAATGTAGAAGCTGTATTTAAGGAATTCTTGCAGCATCAAAACAAATTGCTGCAGTTGCTGGATGTGGCAAGAAGAAGAAATATGAACTCGATAAAAATTCCCATTAGCATCAGTAAATTGATCCGGCTTAAATTGGGAGACACCTTTCGCTTTTTGATTGCCCACGAGCAACGCCACATGATGCAGGCAAGAAATGCGATCAAAGCGGTTGGCGTTTCTACAGATAAATTTCCAGTAATCCTGGAGGCAGCGAGACTATAACCTGCTGCTTCTTTTTATCGATTTTTTGAATGGTTTCTTCATGAAGAGGTATGTAGGCCTCTTTTTTGTTGAATTCAATTTTGCAAAGGATTTGATGTGGTTGTTCAATCACTTCTAAAATTTTCCCGAGCACTTGTTCACCTTCCACAACGTCGTATCCTAAAAGGTTTATGGGTGAAGATTTAGCTGAAAATTTTTTGAATTCCTCTTCGGGCAGCCATACTTCTTTTTGAGTGAGCTTAAGGGCTTGTTCGCGAATATTGACGCCCTCGAGCTTCAAATAAATTTCTTCTTCATTTTTGATTTTAGTGCTTTCAATAAACCAGGGAATAAAACTTTCTTTTCGTTCCTCAATAAAAATTGCTTTGAGTCCTTTGAGCGAAGTTTTTTTACCGAGGTTATGTTTCAAAACCAGTTCCCCTTTTAAGCCAAACGTGGTCACAAACTTTCCTATCTTGAAGTATTCTGTCATTGATCAAAAATACAGGGCAAATTGCTTTCCGGTTTGCGTTGTTGATGTTTTTATCTTTTGTTGTTGAACTTTGCAAGTTTGTTTTTTATGATTTGATGAGGTGTGATCATGTAACAAACAAATTGCTACTATCATCGTTCGTTGTGTCACTCACTGCATCGTTCAGTAATTCTATTCAGCGTTATGCCAGTTCCATTACTGATTTGAAAGACTTCTCTATTCCAGGAAGTTTGAACCAGGGAGACACAGAGGCACGGAGTTGCACAGAGAGAGCTTCTTCTCCGTGTTCCTCTGTGTCTCTGTGCCGCTGTGGTTCAGAAAACACTTTTCTATAATTAATCTTTGAAAACAGTAAAGACTGTTTGTGATTTGATGATAAGAATTGCCGAACGATGAACGGAGCGACGCAAGCAAAATCAAATAGTAGCAATGCAGACTGGGTCATTAAAATAAACAAAATTGTGGACAACAAATTCCCGGTAATCAAAACATAAATCCAAAGAATCCGCGGTAAAAAAAATCCTCCCAAACGGGAGGATTTAATCTCTTGAAGGTCTTGGTTTGGGAGTTAGCCTTCGGAGCTACCTTGTGCAGGCCTTCTTTCGCGGCGCTGGTAAGGCGGATTCCTTCTGCTGCGTCTTTCACGTTGAGCTTCTTCCTGGCGTTTTCTGATTTGTTGCTCATGCTCAGAATGCCAACTCTGGAACTTCGTCATTGCGGTTGCTTCGTCAAACAAACCAAGTGTTACACCACGCAATAAATGCTTCAGATATAACACACCTTTGTATGATAAGATCTTTCTTACAGTATCGGTAGGTTGAGCACCTTTTTGCAACCAGTCCAATGCACGTTGACGATCTAACTGCACAGTGGCAGGAGTGGTCAGCGGATTGTAGGTACCGAGCTTTTGAATGAATTTACCATCGCGGGGGCTGCGTGCATCTGCAACGACAATGAAGTAGAAGGGTCTCTTCTTAGACCCGTGTCTCTGTAAACGGATTTTAACTGACATCTAAATAGACATTTAAATGTGTGAACAAAAATGGTTAAGCCGCAAATCTAAGATATGAAGGGGAAAATGCAAAAAGTCTGAACCGTGATTTGGGCAGATTTGAAAGATTTAACGGAAATGAAAAAAGTCTCAAACAATTGAGACTTTTTATAGAATGATTTTATTTCCCAATAATCCCTTTAATCCTACTAAATCCAGGTTCAGATATTATCTTCTCATACCCGGCATCATCCTTCCCATGGGCATTTTGTTCATGGTCTTCATCATCTCCCGCATCTGGTCAAACTGCTTCATGAAGGCGTTTACTTCCGAAATATCTTTTCCGCAACCTTTGGCAATTCTTTTTTTGCGGCTGCCATCGATTAAGTCAGGATTGCTTCTTTCTTCTAGGGTCATTGAATTGATGATTGCTTCAATTCCTTTGAAAGCATCATCGCTGATGTCGATGTCTTTTATAGCTTTCCCAACACCGGGGATCATTGCCATAAGGTCTTTGAGGTTACCCATTTTTTTGATCTGCTCCAGTTGTTGTTTAAAATCGGCGAAATCAAATTGATTTTTGCGGATCTTCTTTTCAAGCTTCCTTGCCTGCTCCTCATCAAATTGGGCCTGGGCTTTTTCAACAAGGGTGGTAATATCACCCATTCCTAAAATACGCTGGGCCATCCTTTCCGGGTAGAACACATCCAGCGTATCCATCTTCTCGCCACTGCTCACAAACTTGATTGGCTTGTTTACAGTGTATTTGATGGAAAGGGCGGCACCGCCTCTGGTATCACCATCTAATTTGGTAAGAACCACTCCGGTAAAATCCAGGCGATCATTAAATGCTTTTGCTGTGTTCACAGCATCCTGGCCGGTCATGCTGTCCACAACAAAAAGTATTTCCTGTGGGTTGACTGCATTTTTAAGGTTCGCTACTTCAGTCATCATGGCTTCATCAATTGCCAAACGGCCAGCGGTATCAATGATGACTACATTTTTGTTTTTGCTGCGGCTTTCCCGGATAGCGTTTTGGGCTATTTCAACCGGGTTTTTATTTTCGAGTTCAATGTAAACGTCTACGCCAATTTGCTCACCCAAAACTCTTAATTGCTCCATGGCGGCAGGACGGTAAACGTCTCCGGCAACGAGCATCGGGGAAAGCTTTTGCTTTTTTAAATAATTAGCAAGTTTGGCACTGAAGGTTGTTTTACCGGAACCCTGCAAACCCGCAATTAAGATTACAGCCGGCGAACCTTTTGAATTGAAAGGGGCCGCTTCGCCACCCATTAATTTTGCCAGCTCATCCTTTACAATCTTTACCATTAACTGGCTTGGGCTGATGGCTGTAATTACTTTTTCGCCCAGTGCCTGGTCTTTTACTGAGTCGGTAAATTCCTTGGCAATCTTATAGTTTACGTCGGCATCCACCAGTGCACGGCGAATTTCCTTTACGGTTGCTGCAATGTTTAATTCGGTAATGCGGCCTTCACCTTTTAGGTTTTTAAAGGCGCCTTCGAGTCTATCCTGTAATGATTCAAACATGGATCACAGATTTAATGATTTTTAATGATTTCATTGATTATAACACGAAGCGTTTGAATTGTAAGCTTGGAGTTCCAAAATTCAATAATAAGCCAACTTCTATTTTAAAAACCCTTAAGTAGTTGAGAATTTTATTATAGCAACTGTTGTCTAATTCTGCAATTGCTTTCAATTCCAACAAAATATTTTCTTCAACAATAATGTCGAGTCTTCTTTTGCCTACCAACGCATTTTCATAATAAACATCCCTTTCGATTTCAGCTTTGCATTTAAATCCAGCTTTTTCTAATTCTATTAACAAACTTCTTTGATAAATGATTTCGGAAAATCCCGGCCCCAACCACGAATGTACTTTCATAGCACATCCAATTATCTTTTCTGTAATGTCAGAATATTTGTATTCCAGTTTAACCATTGCCAGACTTAATCAGTGAAATCATTCCTCAATCCCTACAATCAGTGATAAAAAAAGAGTGAACAAAGTTCACTCTAAAAAAATTATGCGCAAAAATAAAGGAGGATAATAGTTCTGGCGCTTTACGAGCCTAAATAACTACGCAACAAATTGCATTTTTGTTGAGTTCTTAACTTAGTTATGGCTTTATCCTTTATCTGGCGGACTCTCTCCCTGGTAAGATTGAATCTTTCGCCGATGTCTTCTAAGCTTAACGGATGGTCAACGCCAATTCCAAAGAAATAGCAAAGCACTTCTTTCTGGCGTTCGGTTAATGTTTGTAAAGATCTTTCAATTTCAAGTTTTAAAGAATCGTGGTGATCTAATTGGGCATCGGTTTTTTCAGCATTTGGATTTGCAAGAACATCCAGCAGAGTGCTTTCTTCTCCTTCGGCCAATGGAGTGTCCATGCTTACGTGGCGGGCATTGATGCCGAGAGAAGAAGTGACTTCATCGAGGTCCATGTTCAGCATTTCCGCTAATTCTTCTGCTGAAGGTTCTCTTTCAAATTCATTTCTTATGCTGTGTGGTGGATCCGTCAATCCATTTTACAGGCTTTGGCAGAACAAGCAAGAATTGTTCGTTTGCCTTTGAACAAAGTTGGATTGACCAATCGCATTCAAAAAGCATTCAGCCAACTGGAGCAGGAATTTGAAAGAGAACCTTCAGCAGAAGAATTAGCGGAAATGC
>JAGIAB010000136.1:3027-7989 GCA_017745135.1 Flavisolibacter sp. | reverse complement strand
CCTTAAAAGTGCTGGACAATGTTGCTGAACGGTCCGATAATCTTTGGTTGCGCTGGGCAGCTATTCTTCATGATATCGGAAAGCCGGCCACTAAACGTTTTGAAGAAGGTACAGGCTGGACCTTCCATGGTCATGAAGTAGTAGGAGGAAGAATGGTACCTAAAATTTTTAATCAATTAAAATTGCCTTTGGGCGATGAGATGAAGTATGTGAAAAAGCTGGTGGAACTGCATTTACGACCCATCAGCTTAACCAATGAAAACATTACTGACTCTGCCATCCGCCGGTTGCTGTTTGATGCAGGCGATGACTTCGAAGACCTGATGATCCTTTGCGAAAGCGACATCACTTCAAAAAATAAATTGAAAGTAAAACGCTACCTCGCCAATTTTGACCTGGTCAAACAGAGATGCAAGGAAGTAGAGGAGAAGGACCAAATTCGCAACTGGCAACCGCCAATTACAGGTACTATCATTATGGAAACTTTTGGCATTGGGCCATCTCGCCCGGTAGGAACAATTAAAGACGCAATAAGAGATGCTATTCTTGACGGTATTATTCCTAACGACTATGATGCCGCCTACCAGTTTATGTTGCAGAAAGGTGAGGAGTGCGGATTGAAGCCAGTGAAATAAATTTTACAGACTATACCGGTTTCATGTGTCAAGTTACAGAGCCATAAAACTTGCAACTTGTAACCTGAAACTAACTTACATTTTTCTATATTTGAAGTTTAACCTGATCAAGATTCATGGCAATTTTAAAATTCAGAGCTTATTTAGAGGAAGACGACAGTGTTTATCGTGATGTTGTTATCCGGCATACACAAAATTTTTTCGATTTACACGAGGCGATTCTGAAATCATTTGAATTCGATAATAAGCATGCGGCTACTTTTTATCGCAGTAATGACAACTGGCAGAGAGGAAGAGAAATTTCTTTAGAAAAATATGATCGTCCTTACAAAGCGCCTCCTTTACTCATGAAAGAAACCACGATCGGTTCAGAGATAAAAGATCCGAATCAAAAATTCATCTACGTTTACGATTTTAATAAGAACTGGACTTTTTTGGTTGAACTGATCAATGTTTCCAAAGAAGAAAACCCAAAAATCACTTATCCTTCCATGATCCGTAAGGAAGGAATTGCCCCGAGCCAGTATGGCACCAAAAGCTTACTTGGCGAAAGATTTACAGATGTAGAAGAAAAATATGATCTGACAAAAGGAGCAGAGGGTTTTGGAGAAGAAGGTGATGAATCAGGAGATAAGACTGAAACAGGAGCAGAAGAAACCGAAGGAGGCGAAGAGGATTATTGATTGGATAACACGAATTCTTTTCACGAATTACAGGAATTGTTTTTTATAAACTCTGTTATAATGGCGACAGAGTTTTTTTCTTTTATTTGAGTGATGGCAACAAAAAAAACAGCAATTATCATCGCAGGTCCAACTGCAGTTGGAAAAACTTCAGTTGCCATTGAAGTTGCCAAACATTTTGGAACGGAAATTATTTCCGCCGACAGTCGTCAATGTTATAAAGAATTAAATATCGGGGTTGCCAGGCCTTCTGAAGATGAACTAAGGCAAGTACCTCATCATTTCATTGCATCTCATTCCATACATGAAAAAATTACTGCAGCAACATTTGAAAACTATGCTTTAGAAAAAGCGGATGAAATTTTTCATAAGAATGATGTGCTTGTACTGGTTGGCGGCACCGGGCTTTATATAAAAGCTTTTTGTGAAGGCATGGATGAAATTCCGGATGTGCCGGAGGCAGTAAGAGCCGAAGTAATCCGCCTGTACCAGCAAAATGGATTGGAATGGTTGCAGCAGGAAGTGGCAAGAGCAGATCCTGGTTTCTATTCAGTCGGAGAAACTAAGAACCCGCAACGGCTGATGCGGGCACTGGAAGTATGGCAAGCAACCGGGAAATCTATTTTAGATTTCAGAAAGGGAAAAAAAGAAGAAAGAGATTTTGATGTGGTGAAGATCGCTTTACATCTCCCTAAAGAAGAACTGCATCGCCATATTGAAACCCGTGTTGATAAAATGATCGAAACAGGATTGGAGGATGAGGTTCGTTCGTTAATTCCCTTTCAGCATTTGAACGCTTTGCAAACAGTTGGCTATAAAGAACTCTTCGATTATTTTAATGGCGAAACAGATGTACACACTGCAATTGCTCTCATCAAAAGAAATACAAAACAATATGCAAAGCGGCAAATGACCTGGTTTAAAAAAGACCAGCAGTATCGATGGTTACAACCTGATGCCAGAGAAGTCATACAAATTTCAAAGAGTGCGGGTGACATCGCAAAACAGGATAAAATAAAATAAGGTACCGATAAGATACCTTATTATCTATGTTGAAGCTTTGGTCTCAGATTTTGAATCCAACCGTCAACAAAATATTACTTGCCGAATTCTTCAGGTTCGCTCCAAAATAAGGAGCGTTTGCTAAACGGTAAGCAAAATGCACATCTTTATTCAGCGAGTGAACATAAGTAAGATCGACAAAAACGCCTTTGTTGCGATAACCAAGACCTCCGCTTAAATTCAGTTTGCTTCCTTTTTCACCATGAATATCCTTGTAAGGATTGCCATAATAAGCAGCTCCAAGACGTACCATAACGGTTGTGAATTTTAATTCACCGCCGGCCCTGAAATTGAATGCTCCTTTGTAAGCATTGTCAACTGCTTTGTTCAATTGCTTCAAATAGTTTTTCGTTCCCTGGTCGGTATTCGTTTCAGCATCGGGACTAAAAGAAGACGCTTTATAATTGATATATTCAACATCAGCGGTTAAAAATCCTCTTTGTTTCGTTACATCCTGGATTTCGCGGATCACATAAGAAATACTACCAATCACTCTGTAGGGAGTTGTATAAGAATATTTGAATTTTGAAGGCTCTCCATTATTGTAGTCTTTTGAATAATCCGTGGTGGCGCCATGGCCATCTTCAACATCTGCCGTAATTGACGACTCATACCTATCGGTTAACGAATACAAAGTAGGAGAGTGAATTGCTAAACCAACTCTCCAAAATTCCGCAGGCTTATAAATCAACCCTGCTTTTAAATTAATACCCACCCCGGTTGTTGTCAAAGACTCATTAAACATACCGTAATTGAAGTGGTTATTAAAATTGGTAGTCGGATCTGCTTCTAAAAACTCATTTTCTTTTTTATAGTGAAGAATAGGAACGCCAAAAGATCCTCCAAACATTAGCTTGTCCTGTATGTTTGCTGCTAATCCCAATGCTATTTCATCAATTCCTCCACTGGTAGTAAGAGAGTTTTGTTGCAGCAATCCGGAAGATAAAAGATTGGCTGAACGGCTCTGAAACTGAAAGTTCCCATTAGTGCTTCCACCAACCGTATCAATCCAATAAGTATTGAATGCAAGGCTGGTTCCAAAAGTATAGTTGTAGTTAAACCTTGGATCATTTGGATCAACACTGCTTGAAACAACATTGGCGTCTCTATCACCGTTTTTTGCAATCTCTTCCAAAAATTTTTGGGAGAAGGAACTCTGGTTGTTTTGTCCCCTGTATAAAACCTTACTGTTGAAATCTGCGGTGCGATTGTAAGCAATGCTAAACGCTGCGTTGCGGACATTGCCCCTGCCATCACCACCACCAATTACAAAACCGGTTGTACCCCAGGTAAATTTTTGGGCTTTTTCCTTTTCAGTTCTGCTCAGGTAAGATGATTTCGTGTTACCCAACCGGTAAGCAGGACTTAAAATAAAATCGCCTGTTTTATAAAAAGCCAATCCGGCAGGATTCATAAATGTTGCCGTAATATCTCCGCCTAAAGAACCCATGGCACCACCGACGGCTTGTATCCTGGCAGAGCCGCCTGGCGCATACCAGGAATAACGCAATGCGTCTGCCGGCTCCTGTGCGTATAATGTATTTATAGAAGCTAAAACCGTTGCCGTGAATAAAATTTTTTTCATACTGTTTGTTTTTGCTGATGAATAGTTGCAGCAATGACACAAAGGAACACTTTGGATGTAAGTACACCCATGATCGAGCTATTGAATTGAAAAGAATCTTTAAAACCTTCTTGCCGGCGCATTCGAGCTACTTCCAGAAGATGAGCTATTTGAAGAACTGGAAGAAGAACTACTGCTTGAACGGGTATTGCTTGAGTTGCTGGAATTCGAACTATTGTTATTGGATGAATTATTGCTATTGGATGATCCTGAAAATACATCCCTCAAAAAGCCGCCTGCATCTCTTCCGCTGTTCCGGTAATTGTTTGAATTGTTGTTATTGTTTCCTGTATTGTAATCAGGAGTAGCATACGCGTTTCGAACCCCTTTTGGGTTATTGTTTACCGGCTGAGGATTGTAAACACCTAAATCAAAAGTTCTTGGCTTGTTGTAAATAGGAGTTCTCGGAACTACTGAAATCACAGGAGCGTAATAGTAAGGGTTGTAATAATAATTCCAGTAGTTGTAAGAAGACCAGGGAGAATTATAAATCAACCTTCCGTTGTAGTAATGATAATAGTAAGGATTGTAAGAATAGTAATCATCATACAAGCCACTGTAACGGCGATCACGGATTTTCATACGCAGATAGCGGTCATCGCGATAGGCTTCATCATCCTGGTAACGATACCTGCTGTCGTCCTGTCTTTCTGTACGCACATATTCACCCTGTGGACGTGCAGGAGAATAATAAACATCATCAGGAGTCTGGCCGGATTTGTATGCTGTAGTGCAGCTTGCAAAAAGTATAGCAAGTAAAATAATTGAGAAAGTAGATTTAGATTTCATGGCAGATGTTTTAGAGGTTAATGTTACTTTTGCCATCCACAGTAAATTTCCACTTTTTGCTGTTAAACAAAAGATAATTATGTTATTGATAATTTCCTCTCCAAAGGTCTGAAAAAGAATCGACAGAGCAAGGAATTAAAAAGCCATATTAAACAGATTGAAATCAGGT
>JAGIAB010000136.1:0-3017 GCA_017745135.1 Flavisolibacter sp. | reverse complement strand
AGACAGATTTAACGTAATAATGTTACAATAATTTATCAATTTCATATGAGTAAAGGAATAACAAGTCGTGCTGAAGATTATTCGCAATGGTATAACGACCTTATTTTGAAAGGAGCGCTGGCTGATTATTCAGCGGTTCGCGGCTGTATGGTGATTAAACCGTACGGCTATGCACTATGGGAAAATATGAGAGACCAGTTGGACAGAATGTTCAAAGAAACCGGTCATCAAAACGCTTACTTCCCTTTGTTTGTTCCTAAAAGTTTGTTTGAAGCTGAAGAAAAAAATGCTGAAGGCTTTGCAAAAGAATGTGCCGTAGTTACACACTATCGTTTGAAAGCTGATGCCAACAATAAAGGAAAATTAATTGTCGATCCTGAAGCAAAACTGGAAGAAGAATTGGTGGTTCGTCCAACCAGCGAAGCTATCATCTGGAACACATACAAAGACTGGATTCAATCTTACCGTGACCTTCCCATCCTGGTAAATCAATGGGCCAACGTTGTTCGCTGGGAGATGAGAACACGTTTGTTTTTGCGCACCGCAGAATTTTTATGGCAGGAAGGGCACACGGCACATTCAACAAAAGAAGAAGCTATTGAGGAAACCGAAAAAATGCTGGATGTGTATGCCACCTTTGCTGAACAATACATGGCATTGCCGGTGATACGCGGAGTGAAAACGCCAAGTGAACGCTTTGCAGGAGCAGAAGACACGTATTGCATTGAGGCATTGATGCAGGATGGAAAAGCTTTGCAGGCAGGTACTTCGCACTTCCTCGGTCAAAATTTTGCCAAAGCATTCGATGTGAAATTTTTGAATAAAGAAAATAAGCTTGAATATGTATGGGCTACCAGTTGGGGTGTAAGTACACGATTAATTGGTGCATTGGTAATGGCACACAGCGATGACGATGGATTGATCCTTCCTCCACGCATTGCTCCGCTACAGGTAGTGATCGTTCCAATTTACAAAGGCGATGAACAAAAACAGCAAATTGATGCGAAAGTGAAAGAGATCATGCAGCAATTAAAAGCAAATGGCATTAGTGTGAAGTATGATGACAATGATAATAATCGTCCCGGTTGGAAGTTTGCTGAATATGAATTGAAAGGTGTTCCTGTTCGTATTGCTATTGGGGCAAGAGATCTTCAGAACAATGTTGCTGAGGTAGCAAGAAGAGATACCAAGGAAAAACAATCCGTTTCTCTGGATGGGATTGCAAATCATATCAAACAATTGTTGGAAGACATTCAACAGAATTTATACAAGAAGGCATTAGCTTATCGCGAAGAACATACAACCAGGGCTGATAGCTGGGAAGAATTTGAAAAATTGCTGGACGAAAAAGGCGGATTTGTCTCTGCCCATTGGGATGGCACGGCAGAAACTGAAGAAGCAATCAAAGAAAAAACCAAAGCGACGATCCGGTGCATTCCTTTGAACAATGAAAAGGAAGAAGGCAAATGTATTTTAACCGGCAAGCCATCATCGCAGCGGGTTTTGTTTGCCAGGGCTTATTGATTATCACCTTTCGCAATTATTATTTTAAAAGAAGGACTTTGATGTCTTTCATTATACTCTGTCCACAATCAAATGTGGACAGTTTTATTTTGAAAAAGTTTGAGAATAGGTGAAGCTCAATAAGAGCTTCAAGGAAAGCGGGCAAATGGACCAAGATCGGTTTCTTCTGTGGCATTGCCGTGATTATATTGTATGTTATCGCAGTATTTCTATTTGGAGCCACTGCTTTTTGGGCCACAAGACATGAATACACTTATTAAGTGAACCTTTCTAAAAGCAGGATATTAATCGGCACAGCAGCGTTGGTAACAATGCTGCTGTGTTTTTTGTTTGATGCACAATCCGGACTGTTTCAATGTCCCTTTCATGGCCTTACTGGTTTTAATTGTCCCGGATGTGGCTTGCAGCGTTCAATAGTTTTTATGTTCCGGGGCGATATCATGGCAAGTATCCAAATGTACTGGGCAACCATTCCGATTCTAATAATGTTTCTGTATGCCTTCCTGTTTTTAAAATATAAATACAAGAACGGTTTACGTAACCTGGTTTATCTTTTCTCTTTTACTGCTACCCTGATTGTTTGCAATTACATTTATAAAATAACGCACTATTTATAATGGAAGAATATCAAAATCCTCAAAACAGGAACCTTTTCTCAAACGTACAGCGGCCATTGCCCAATGCTACTACAGTATTGGTGCTCGGAATTTTATCGATTGTTGTTTGTTTTGTTTGTGGGATCGTTGCGCTGATCATGTCTTCCGGCGATAAAAGATTGTACGAGCAAAATCCTGAATTGTACACAACTTCTTCTTACGACCTTTTGAGAGCCGGACGGATTTGTTCCATTATTAGTTTGTGCCTCTTAGGTATCGGTATCATTATTTGGGTTTTTGTGATGGTATTTGTGGTAAGTACTGCTGTATGGAGATAATCTTATGCATCCAGGTTTGAAAAAACTGCTCCTCATTACAACTATAGTGGCGTTACTGCTTATCTATTTTTTCTTTGATGCCCGTAAAGGAGGATTCCCCGAATGTCCGTTTCACTTACTCACCGGCTGGTTTTGTCCCGGTTGTGGATCGCAGAGGGCCCTGTCGTCTTTGCTTCATGGAAATGTAGTTGAGGCCATGCACAATAATATTCTAATGGTTCTATTTCTTCCATTGCTTTTGTACTCAGCATTTGTACATCTTCGATACGACGGTGCCCGGAGAATGAAGCTATGGTACAATCCGTTTTTTGTAAAGATCGTTCTCGCTGCAGTCGTTTGTTTTTGGATTTTCAGAAATATTCCGCATCGTCCCTTTTCAATTTTAGCACCGTTGAATTAATAGATATTTTTGATAGTCGTTAACTCAAGGGCTTCATCATGGAAGACACACCAACCACAACACTTTTCTCCTTAACTATTGACCCGGTAACCAAATCGCATTTACTGGAAACTGCACGTTGGGCAAAATTTTTGGCAATTGCTGGTTTGATTTGTACGG
>JAGIAB010000135.1 GCA_017745135.1 Flavisolibacter sp. | reverse complement strand
GAACATGAGTTTGACTATGTGTTTGCAGGCGAGTACGAAGGCGATATTTATCCAAACTCAAACGAAGTAGCCGATTACGTATATAAACCAATAGTCGATATTAAAAGAGAAATAGAAACGCATCCCGAAAAATTTACTTCATGGTTTAAAATAGCATTCCCAAGAATTGAAAAATGGTGGCAGGAAAAATATGAAGTAAGAGGTTAAAAGTAAAAGGTGCGATGCAATCAATAAATGTGTAAATGGTAAATTATGACGTGGTTATTTTTTATTGTGGTTTTGCTGGCAACCTTCCTGGTAATGGAAGGGGTTACCTGGCTAACGCATAGATATGTGATGCATGGATTTTTGTGGTATTTGCACAGGGACCATCATCAAAAGGAACCAGGTTTTTTCGAAAAAAACGATTGGTTCTTTATCATTTTTGCGGTGCCCAGTATTTTATTAATACTGTTTGGAACAACAAAAGGCGTTTGGTGGATGCAGGCAATTGGTTTTGGCATTATGGCGTACGGCCTTGCTTATTTTTTGGTTCATGATGTTATCATTCATCAGCGATTTAAATGGTTTAACCGCAGCAATAATACTTATGTAAGAGCCATTCGTTGGGCGCACAAAATGCACCACAAGCATTTGGATAAGCACGAAGGCGAAAGTTTTGGAATGCTGATGGTACACAAAAAATATTGGGAGAAGGTGAGAAGAGACAAACGACTGATGGCAGGAAAGAAAGTGGGCTATGCGCCGGAAAGCCCCCTGTCCCCCGGTGGGGGAACTTAGGTGGGAAAGGCTTTTATTATTTTGGAATTGTTTCAATTCAGAGATTGTTTTTTATGAACCAGGCTGCATAACTACCATGAATCTTTTGTTGTGTCACACTCTTGTACGGTTGGTAATTCTAGGGCATATTCAAAGCGTTATCACTGAATGTTAGTTGCTTTTGTTGCGAGATCTACCTCACCCTCTACAGCTTCCCTCTCCAGCGAAGCTGTAGAGGGAAGCTGCGCCCAGCCCTCGCTTCCACAGCTATTCTCACTGTTATCAACCATTCTTTCAATTCACCTTTCGTAAATGTTCGACTCCTACGGAGCCGTGTGTTCATTGGATGATTTCTTTTTCTACCAAGGTTTAGCTCCTACGGAGCTGTGAGAAAACTAAAACGTTTTATGTAATATTCATTTCAGTAACGACACTTGTGTAATGCTGAATAGAATTCAGAATGTACAAGAGTGCGACGCAAGAAAAGTTCAATAGTAGCAATGCAGATCAATACATAATCATCAACCTGAATTTAAAGAACTAACTTAAATAAACTAGCACCCTCAGACTTCTGACCTCTTTTTCCTTAAAGGACTATCGCACAAACAAAAGCCTTTCCCACCTAAGTTCCCCCACCGGGGGACAGGGGGCCGACTTTATCATCTGCGGAGCCGGTTGTGCCGGATTGAGCCTTGCCATGCATATAATTCATTCGGGCAGGTTTTCTGATAAAAAAATTCTTCTCATTGACAAGAATCCCAAACATGCTAACGACCGCACCTGGTGTTTCTGGGAAAAAGAAAAAGCGCTGTTTGAATCAATTGTTTGTAAACAATGGAACAAACTTTGGTTTCATGGAGAGAACTTTTCCGGCCAATTAAATATCGGGCCCTATCAATACAAGATGATCAGGGGGATTGATTTTTATGAATATTGTTTCAATGTCATCAGGCAGCAGAAAAACTTTGATATACTTTTTGAAGAAGTGGAGCAAGTTTTTAGTAATAACAAAACGGGTGTTGTTGTAAACGGACAAAAAATTTTCGCCGATTATGTTTTCAATAGCATTCTTTTTGAAAAACCAAAACTTCAAAAGAACGATTATTGGATGTTACAGCATTTTAAAGGCTGGGTTATTGAAACAGCGGAAAATTCTTTTGGTGAAAACGCAGCAACGTTAATGGATTTCAGAACAAGCCAAAACTCCGGAACCGCTTTTTGCTATGTACTTCCTTTTAATTCAAAAAATGCATTAGTTGAATACACTTTGTTTTCTCCCCAGTTGCTTGAGCAGGAAGAATATGATGAGGGCCTCAGAGCTTATATCAGTGATGTTTTGAAAATTTCTTCTTACACTATTCTTGAAAAGGAATTTGGTGTGATACCAATGACCAATTTTAAATTTCCTGCTGGTCAAAACAATAGCATTAACATCGGCACTGCTGGTGGACAGACAAAGGGTTCAAGTGGATATGCTTTCAACTTCATTCAAAAACATTCAAGGGCAATTGTTGATGCATTGATGCAAACAGGCAAGCCTTTTACCGGGCAGTCTTCCAGTCGCTTTCATTTTTACGACAGCGTATTATTAAAAGTGTTGTCAGATAACTCTGTGCCGGGTAAAAAAGTTTTTACCGACTTATTTAAAAACAATCCTGTACAAAACGTTTTAAAATTCCTGGACAACGAAACTTCTCTATCCGAAGAATTAAAAATCATTTCCTCGCTTCCAACTTTACCTTTTTTAAAAGCAGGTATCCGGCAAATGATTTAACCGGCGTGCTGGTTGATTACCTGCACCAATGTATTTGCAGGCACAACGCCGGATTGTCTCCACTTCACCTGGCCGTTTTTAAATAAAATCAGGGTTGGCACACCTTGAATCTGGAAATGTTCTGCTGCTTCGCGGTTCCGGTCAATGTCAACCTTAATGATAGTTGCTTTATCGCCCAATTTATCTTTCGCTTCTTTTAAAATTGGCGCCATCATTTTACAAGGGCCACACCATTCGGCTGAAAAATCAACCAGCACCGGCTTATCCGAATTGATTACTTCCTGGAAACTTGCCATAGTTTTTTATTTTATACCACACAGGCCGTACCAAACCTGCTATGGTATGATATTTTAGAAACTCCTTTTATGGAGGATAAATTGCTGAACAAAGCTATCAAAGTATTGCTTTTTATTTTTTTGCTGGCTCTGGTTCTGCATTATGGTAAACCGTTTTTTGTTCCACTTACGTTCGCCGGTTTATTGTCCATGCTGTTATTGCCTGTTTCGTTGAAGCTGGAAGGATTGGGAATGAATAAGGCTGTTGCCGTGGTTCTTTCGATTTTGTTAGTTGTGTTATTTTTTGGCGGCATCATTGCCTTGCTGGCCTGGCAAATTTCTGACATCAGTAAGGATGCTCCTCAAATAGAACAAAGCATTCAACAGAAAATCCAGCAGGTCAAAGAATATATTTCCAGTAATCTTGGTATCTCTCATCAAAAGCAGCAAGAATTATTACAGAAACAACAGGACTCTTCTTCCGGCGGCAAGCTGGCTTCTTCTTTATCAACTGCACTGGCCTCTGTTGGTGCAATACTCACCAACTTTCTTTTAGTCCTGGTTTATATTTTCCTGTTCATGTATTTTAGAGAGCACCTCAAGAAATTTGTTTTAAAACTTTTTCCGAAAACACAACAGGCAGAAGCGGGTAAGGTAATTGAAAGCTCAAGAAAAGTTGCACAAAAATATATTACGGGTTTAATGTTCATGATCGTTGGGTTGTGGATCATGTATTCAATTGGCTTTGCTATTGTGGGAGTCAAAAACTTTTTCTTCTTCGCCATTTTGTGCGGATTGCTGGAGATTGTTCCTTTTGTAGGTAATCTCATCGGGAACATTTTAACCGTGGTAGTGAGTCTTGCACAGGGCGGCGATATGAATGTTGTGATTGGAATTTTAGTTACCTACGGGCTTGTACAGTTTATTCAATCTTATATATTGGAGCCTTTGGTAGTAGGAAGTGAAGTAAGTATCAATCCTATTTTTACAATTATAGGTATCGTTGCCGGAGAATTTATCTGGGGCATTGCAGGAATGATCATGGCTATTCCAATTCTTGGCATCACCAAAATTGTCTGCGACCATGTTGAGCCTTTAAAACCTTTTGCTTTTTTGATTGGAAAGGAAAAGAAAAAGGACTCTTCAATGATAGATAAAGTAAAAAACTGGTTTAAGTAATTTGTGTAAAAGACTGTGCATAACCAGTAGCAAAGTTTTGTGTTTGTTTTGATGAAGCGGAATGGGGATTGTTTTCTCTTGCTTATGAAAACAATCAACCATCTTTCGAAAGAAGAACAGCTACATTATATTTTATGTCATTGTGGTGAATATGTTGACATGCGTAATTTGACTGATGTCTTTAGTCATCAACATACCAACCTCCCGGAACCTGAATGGAGCTATTCCATAAAAAAAGATCAACCGGTTGCGCATTCAAAATCGGGTAAGATGATCGATTTAAATTAGGCTGGATAAACCTTTTAAAATTTTATTGAGGTCAATTCCTTTTGAAAGTACTCCATCAAATAAATCTCCTTCAACCTTTACACGTTCCAAAATGTTTTTCATAGTGAATTGAGACATCTGTAATCCTTTTTTTACTTCATCCCAATGCAAAGGAGTGGAGACCGTAGCTTCCGGTTTGGGACGAACGGAATAAGGAGCGCAGATGGTTTGAATTGGACGGTTCTGCAAATAATCAATATAAATTTTGTCTTTACGTTTCCGGGGATCACGAACAAGGCTTGTAAAAGAAGGCAGTTCTTCATGAACCAGGTTGGCAATTAATTCGGCCAGTTGTTTTGACTGCTCGTAATTATATTTTGCGCCAAGCGGAATATAAATATGAATGCCTGTTGAGCCGGACGTTTTAGGAAAGGATGGAATTTGTAAACTGTCTAAAACCTGTCGTACTACTTGTGCAGTTTCAATTACTTTTTCAAAAGAAATTTCTTCGGGATCAAGGTCTATCACACTCCAGTCAGGATATAATGGCGATTGCACTCTCGAATGCCATGGATTCATTTCAATGCATCCAAGATTGGCCATGTAAACCAAAGAGGCTGCATCGGTACAAATTAAAAAGTCTTTCGGTTCCCCGCTGGACTCGCTGAAGCGCTTAAAGGTTTTAAGCCACTTGTCAACTTTTCCTCCCATGTTTTTGTGATAAAAACTTTCTCCGTTGATGCCATTAGGGAACCGGTTTAAAGACTGAGGCCGGTCTTTCATGTATGGCATAATAAATTCGGCAATGTTGAAGTAGTAGTTCAACATTTCACCTTTGGTAATCTTTTCTTTTGGCCAGTAAGATTTTTTGAGATTGGTCAGTTTCAAATCATGACCATCAATGTTTACAATTTGCGACTCTTTTTTTGTGTTGATTAATTCTGATTCTTCTTCCTCTTTTGCTTCTTCAATAACTTCATCCGTGTTTTGTTCTTCTTCATTATTCAATTCAAAGGCAGCTTTATCTTCTCTTAATCCCTGGAAAGAAGCGTGACGCATTAAACCCTCATTAGTAAGCTCTGTGTATTTTACTTCACAAACCAAAAATGGATTTAGCCACACCACATCGCGGCCAGGAATAACAGGCTTTTTATCAAAAGGAAGTTTTTTAGTGACTAAGGACTTCATCTTTTGCATGAGATCTTCTTGCATGACTTCGGTAAAGCCTGTTCCGGTCTGGCCGATAAATTTCAACTTCCCTTCCTCATAAATGCCCAATATTAATGAGCTGAATAATCGATCAGTATCTCTTTTTTTTGTATAGCCACAAATCACGGCTTCGTGTCTCTCTTCAATTTTTATCTTCAGCCATGTTTTTGCACGGGAATCCGGAATGTAAACCGAATCTTTTTTCTTGGCGATAATGCCTTCGAGATTATTCTTTCGTGCAATTTCAAAAAACTCCTTTCCAATATCGTCAATATGATCGCTGTAGCGGATAATTCCCGATTCCGGCATCAGTTGTTTTAAAATTTCTCTTCGAACATACAAGGGTTCGTTCATGATGTTCAAACCATCAATCCACAACAAATCAAAAACATAGTACACCAAATGGCCTTCTCTTTGTGTATCCCATAGTTGTATCTTATTGAAGTCGGGTCTTCCTTCTTCATTTAGTACCGCAACTTCTCCGTCAATAACGGCATCGATTTTCCAATCTTCCAAAGCCTTTCGAACATCATCAAATTGTTTGAACGAATTGTTTTTTCTCGAACGCAAATCAACTTTTCCTGAATGCAAATAAGCAAGTGTGCGATAGCCGTCCAGCTTCAATTCAAATTGCCATTCACTGTCGGTAAACGGTTCGTCAACCAGTGTGGCCAACATGGGACGCAAATTGTGCGGCATTGCAGTTTTTGGGGCATTGGGAATTTTTCTCTTGATAATTTCCAAAAGGCTCGAATGATCTTTTCGGGCTTTCGCATCAACAACAATATTCTTGCTTTTACCTTTTGATGATTTGGATGCGGCTTTTTTGGCAGGTAGCTTTTTCAATGAGGGTAACTCCTTTCGCTTGTTGTTTTTTGAATGCAGCTTGTCTTTCTGATGGCTCATTTCTTATGATTGTTGTGAATCGTCAATCGTAAACCTGAAACCATTCCACTTAAACCATTTCTGCAATAAGTTGCCAGGAAAATAATTTTCGTTATTTATTGTTCTTCTGGCGGCTCAATTGCATGTAGCGTTCTGTAATCAATTATGAATAATCAAAAGCACAAAGCCTGTTGATTAACGGATACCCGCATTTACAATTGACGATTCAGGATTCACATTTGTAATTACAAAAAAGAAATGCCATTCTTCATAAAAAGATTATAATCTCTTGCTAAATCGTTGAAAACTAAAGAACTAAGTTTTATCCACGGCAATACACATCTTTCCACATCCAAATAAAAAAGCTGTTAATAACCAATAGAAAATCTTCATTTTCAAATAATGCTTCAACTTTGAAGGCTATGAAAAAATATATGTGTCTATTGGGGATAATGATGATAGCTGGTATAAGCTTCGCCCAAAATTCATTAGGTATTCTTGTTAAAGACAGCAGCAACAATCAACCGGTTCCGAACGCATCAGTTGAAATTAAAAATGAAGGCAGGACAACTAAGAGCGATGGCACAGTGATATTCTCCAATTTGCCGGAAGGAAATTATTCCGTTACGATTAGTGCTATTGGATTTTTCTCCAAAAGCTTTTTTGTTAGTCTGCCCGACACCGCAACACACATTATTTTACTGACAAGAAAAAATGCGGTACTGCAAGATGTAACTGTGATTGCTACTACGCGGGGTAATCAGCACATTGAAAACTCTCCATTGAAAGTTGAAGTTTTGGGGAAGGAAGAGATGGATGAAGAAAATGGCATTCGGCCGGCGAACATAGTCAGTATAATCGGGGACATCAGCGGAATACAAATTCAGCAATCGTCTGCCACATCCGGAAATGCCAATGTCAGGATACAGGGATTAGACGGTAGGTACACACAAATCCTTCGTGATGGCATGCCCCTGTTCGAAGGTTTCTCCGGCAATTTTGGTGTGCTTACCATTCCGCCATTAGATCTTAAACAAATTGAATTGGTGAAAGGTTCTGCTTCTACTTTGTATGGCGGTGGCGCCATTGGCGGATTGGTAAACTTAATTTCGAAGCGGCCAACAATGAAGGGTGAGCACATTCTTACTTTTAACCAAACCACTTTGAAGGAGTCAGACGCTAACGCTTATTTATCAAAACGGTACAAGCATATTGGTTATAGTTTTTTCACCGGGTACGCACATCAAAATTTTTCGGATGTAAATAAGGATACGCTTACTGATGTGCCGAAGCTGAATACATTTATCATTCATCCAAGGTTGTTTTTATATCCTTCTGAATCGACAACGATTATTGTAGGTTATACCGGAACTTTTGAAAAGCGGATGGGCGGCGATGTATTGGTTATGAATGGAAAACAAAATTCCTTGCACCAGTATTTTGAAAAGAATAAAACAAAAAGGAACACCGGTGAGTTCATTGTTGAAAGCAATCTTTCCACTCGTTTAAAGGGAACTATCAAAGCAAGCCTTAGTGATTTTGATAGAACGGTTCAAACCAATTCGCATTTCTTCCATGGAAAAGAATGGAATTATTATACAGAAGCCTCTGCTTTGTTAACGGGTGATAAAGTGGATTGGGTAGGGG
>JAGIAB010000134.1:2048-8024 GCA_017745135.1 Flavisolibacter sp. | reverse complement strand
AATACCCAACGCTGTTACCACTACATTCTCCATGTTGCGGTTATCAATAGCCATGGAAACATTTACTGATTGCCGGTTATTGACACGCACTTCCTGAGTGTTGTATCCTACATATGAAACCACAAGAACATCATTACCGGAAGCATTGATACTAAATTTTCCGGCATCATCAGTTAATGCTGATCTGGTAGTGCCTTTTACCTGTACGGTCACATTGCCAATCGGTTTTCCGTCAGCATCTGTAACAATACCCGTAATGTTTTGTGCAAAAGCAGCAATCGAGAAAAGAAAAAGGGAAAATAAAAAACACAGTTTTTTGAGATGGGCAGGAGTCTGCCGGTTTTTTTTTCTCATAATAGCAAGAGTTTGTTTAATAAAAAAAAGCGGTCCTTAAGGATAAACGTCTATTACACGGTTATACAAATATCCCAACTCTTAAAAAATAAACTTCCAATAAATTACAGTGAAGAATATTGTACAAACCGATGGGTATTTCTTAGTAATATCGCAAACAATCTTTCTTAGTGATGTATGTAAAAGAAATTATTGACTAATATCGCTTAAAGATATTGAACTTCCAAGAAAACGAACGATTGCATGAACCAATTCCTTCTAAAAAATGAATGTAAAGAACTTCATATTTTTCCTCATATTATTGAATTTGGTTTAAAAAAAATTAATACGATACAATTTGATTCTTTAAAAAAAGAATGCTCACGATTTCTTCGCATTTATTATGTTATTGATGGCCGCTTTGACTGGATGATTCAAGACCAGCATTACATTCTTTATCCCGGTGATGTGGCTGTTGTTTTACCGGGCCAGTGTTTTGGTGGCCAAAAAGACCTGCTTGATATCGGTACAATATCATGGATGCATCTGGAGTTGGAGCAACTGGAGCAAAACGGAAAAATTGCGATAGGAAAATGGAGCCGGTTAAGCGAAAGTGAAACCCGTACGATAGGAAGGATCTTATTACTTAATAATTCGCCTGTATTGTCTAAACTAAAAGAAGCCGGAACGTTGTTTCAAAATATACACAACGAATTTACCAACCAGGAAATCGGTTATTGCACCCGTATTAATCAATTGGTAGACGAACTGTTTATTTTAATAGCACGGCAATAATGAGGCAGAACAATTCACGCAGAGACTTTCCGCAAACCTTTATGAAACTGGAACAAACACTGCGTGAAAATCTTTCACACCAATGGACAGTTGAAGAAATGGCGGCGCTGGTTGGACTGGGCATTACTGCTTTTTCAGAAAAAGTCAAAAGCTTTACCGGCTTTTCACCATTGAACTATTTGATCAACATCCGGATTTCAGAAGCGATCAAACTATTGAAGCGGCAGGATGTACACGTAACAGATATAGCACTGGATGTAGGTTTTTATTCATCACAACATTTTGCAACAACTTTCAAAAAACTAACGGGCTATACACCCAGTGAGTTTAGAAAGAAAAACATACCGGTAACCGACTAAATTTTTAATAATGGACTGTGTCATCACTATAGAAATAGGCACCGGCGCTATACGAGTGGCCGCCTTTGATTTAAACGGAACAGTGATCGGTTCCTCCAAAGGATCCTATCCCACATTTCATGCAAAACCCAATTTCAGCGAGCAGGATCCTGAACAGATCTTTATTACCATGCTTTACGTTCTTAAAAATTTTCTGAATGAAAAAGTTCATCCTAAAAAATATAATGTAGCATGTATCTGCTTTAGTTCGGCGATGCACAGCGTATTGCCTATCGATAAGAATGGAGTTCCGCTGGGCAATGCAATGGTATGGTCGGACAACCGGGCTAAAAAAGAAGCAGATGATTTAAAACATTCCATACTGGGCAAATCGTTATACAAGGCAACGGGCACGCCTATTCATGCCATGTCGCCGCTTAATAAAATTATATGGCTGAAGACTAATGATAAGAACCGCTTTTCATCAACGCAAAAGTTTCTATCCATTAAAACTTATATCATTCAACAGTTAACAGGAGAATATGTTGTTGATTATAGCGTGGCATCTGCTACAGGTATGCTGAATATTCATACGCTTAAATGGGAAGAAGAAGCCTTACAACACGCCGGCATCCAAACAGGAGCACTGGCTGATGTGGTTTCCGTTTTCTATTCGCCCAAAAAACTGAAAAAAGAATTTCAAACTTCATTAGGCTTGCACGATAAAGTAAAATTAATAATTGGTTCCAGCGATGGTTGTATGGCCACATTGGGTTCAGGTGTCTGGGGCGATGGAAAAGCAACTGTTACCATTGAAGAAAGCGGCGCTGTGCGGGTTGCCGGCAAAGAAATACTGGAAGATGAAACACAACGACTTTTTAATTATGTGCTAACCGAACACGATTATGTTTCGGGAGGGCCTACCAACAACGCAGGATCGGTGTTTGAATGGTACGCAAAACAATTTGGTGATTTTAAAAAAGCCTTTGATCTCGAAGATTGCATGGAAAATCTAATCAACGATGCAAGCAAAGTGGCGCCGGGCTCAGAAGGATTGATTTTCCTGCCCTATCTGCAAGGCGAAAGAGCTCCGATATGGAACGCCAATGCAAGAGGCGTTTATTTTGGATTGAACATTAAGCATGAACAACAACATTTTATTCGAGCCACCATAGAAGGCATATTGTACGCCTTCTATAGCATTGGAAAAAGTTTGGAAGAGCACCGTTGTTTTAAAAGCCTTTCTGCAAACGGAAGTTTTTCTGCTTACCCTTTATGGGCGCAAATGATGGCAGATATTTTTAATAAACCTGTACATACCCAACAGGGATCAGGCTCGGATAGTGTTGCCGTTGGCTCTTTCCTGTTAAGCGCAACCGCATTGGGAATCTATAAAGACCTGGATGAAGCAGCAGCAACCGTAAACCTTCCCGATCAATTTTTTCCACAAATTCAAAATCACAATGTTTATATGAAGCATCATGCTATCTATGAAAGATTAACTGAAAAACTGTTGGATGAATTTGAAGCCATAGCCGAATTGCAACAGGAAAACTAAATTGAAACGTAAATTAACTATGACTTCAAGTTTTGTATTTATGTAACCACTTAATTTGTTTTTTTATTTTTTAATTATCTCTAATAACCCTTTTTTACTTGCTATGAGAAGAAAATCCATTTACAATTTCTTTTACGGACTCTCAGTGTTGTTTTTGATCGCATGGATAGTTGCTACCATTAAAGACTTACATAATTGGAGTGGCTGGCTTTTGTCGTTATTTTTCTTAAGTATTGCACTTGCTTTCAGGGGGCACAAATTCTTAAAAGGATTTTCTTATACGGTAATGATTTTCGCTTCGGTTAGCCTGGCGATGTATTACCCGGATTATTTTAGAACAATCGGCAACTTTAATCTTAGCGCTGTTATTGTACCCATGCTGCAACTCATCATGTTTGGGATGGGAACTGAATTAAGCTTAAAAGATTTTAAAGGAATCGTTCAAATGCCAAAAGGCGTTATCGTAGGCGTATTGTGTCATTACATTATTATGCCTATGGTTGGTTTCGGGGTTGCCCACGCATTTAATTTCCCCCCGGAAATTGCGGCCGGTATCATATTGGTAGGTTGTTGCCCAAGTGGTCTTGCATCGAACGTGATGTGCTATTTATCAAGAGGCAACCTGGCTTTATCCGTTTCGGTAACCACGGTATCTACTTTAGTAGCTCCTTTGCTTACTCCACTGTTAATGCGTCTTCTTGGAGGTAGCCTTATCGATATTCATTTCATGGAAATGGTGATGGAAATGGTTAAGATGGTAGTTGTGCCGGTAGCATTGGGTGTACTTGTACATTACCTGTTAAAAGAGAGGGCTAAATGGCTGAACAAAATAATGCCCATTACTTCTATGATCGGCATCGTGATCATATTGGTTGTGATTATCGCCAAAGGAAGAGATGCACTTTTGAAGGTGGGAGCTTTAATTGTTCTTGCAACATTCATCCATAATACATTTGGTTATTTATTAGGCTATTTTTCAGGAAGGTTATTGCGATTTAACGAAAGAGACAGCCGTACCATTGCTTTGGAAGTGGGTATGCAAAACGCCGGTCTTGCATCGGCACTGGCTTCCAAGATAAGCACCAATGCTTCTGTTGCCCTGGCGCCTGCAGTTTTCGGACCATTAATGAATATTACCGGTTCACTTCTTTCAAGCTGGTGGCATAACCGTATTCCAAAAGACGAGCTTCCTGAAGAGGAAAAAACTTCCGACAAAAAAGAAGTTTTGCAGGCAGACGTTTTATAATTATTTGTTCATTCCCAAAAAAATAAATACATATGTTGACAACCAAACGCTTATTATTTCTTTTCTCTCTTGTTTTTTTAATGAATGGGCTGAATGCACAATACGTGCAAGCCAGCAAAGAGGAAATCATTGCATTGACACCCGATTGGAAAGGAGAACGCTTTCCCGATGGCCGTCCTAAAGTATCAGACGATATTCTTAAAAGGATGAAGCTAGTTACCATTGAAGAAGCCTGGGCTATTATTAGCGGTGCAGGCTACAGGTATCAGATCGCCGATGGCTGGGGACAAATTATTAATCCGGATAGTGTACTGGTGGGCCGTGCTTATACCACTACGTTTATGCCAGGCCGTCCCGATGTATGGAAGGCCATTGACTCAATGGGAAAGAAAGAAGGAAGACGTGCTCAAAACGTTTGGGCAGTAGAGCAGTTGCAAAAAGGTGATGTATACGTTGCTGATCAATTTGGAGCAAAAAAGAATGGTCCTACTATTGGAGACAGAGTGGGCACTGATATTTATACAAGAACAGGCAATGGAATTGTGTACAATGGTGCGCTAAGAGATGTAGAAGGCCTGAAGGAATTCGGTGGCTTTACTTCTTTTTTCAGCAGTTATGATCCTTCTTTTCATAATCCGGGAGGTGGACAAAACAGGGATTTAACCACCATGATTGTAGGAATTAATAAACCAACCGAAATCAAAGGAGTAACTGTAATGCCAGGTGATGTTGTGTTAGGCAAGATGGGCGTTGTTATTTTCATTCCTCCCCATTTAGCAGAAAGGGTGGTAAAAAGTTCAGAGCTGGTTCGTTTGGAAGATATGTTCGGACATCTCCGCATACGTGAAGGAAAATACACTTCCGGTCAAATTGATACAAGATGGGCTGACCCTATTCAAAAAGACTTTACCCAATGGCTTAAAGACAACGTTAACAAATTGCCTGTTGCAAAGGAACAGGTGCAGGAAATTATAAAACAAAGAGAAAGCAGCACACAACTATCAAATACTTACTAGTGCTGAAAAGTTTGTGAATTGCACAAACACATTCTCTTTATTCACTTAAGAAACAATAAAACCAATACAATGAGTTCAAGAAGGTCATTTATCACCAAAACAGCAATGGCGGCTGCACTGGCGCCATTTGCCTCTCTATCCCAAACATATGGACGAGGCCTCGAAGATGCTATTGAAAGAACACCTAAAGTTTCTCCACCATCCGATCTAAAAATCACCGATGTTAAATGCGCTTACTCAGGTGGCGGATTGTTTGTAAAAATTTCAACCAACCAGGGCTTAGTAGGCTGGGGCGAAGCAGTAGATGCCATTGGTGGCACCTATCACCTCGTGCAAAGGCTTGGCAGGCAATTGAACGGCAGAAGTCCACTAACCCCTAATCTTATATTTGAACAGTTCCGTAAACAAGCATTTTTTGGCGGTGCACAATCAGGCATGTATGTGGCTGTATTAAGTGCTTTTGACGCAGCGCTGTGGGATTTATGCGGAAAGGCATTAGGCGTGCCTGTTTATCAACTATTAGGCGGAAAGTTTCGCGATAAAGTAAGAGTCTATTGCGATACACAATTATACTCTGTTCGCAATCCAAAACCTGAAGAGTTTGCGAAAGTAGCCAGGGAAGCAGTGAATAGAGGATATACTGCTGTAAAATTCGATCTTGACGAAGCAGGTGATCCCAATAAATATGAC
>JAGIAB010000134.1:0-2038 GCA_017745135.1 Flavisolibacter sp. | reverse complement strand
AAATATGACCGTTGGAACTGGACGGCAAGTCTTGCAGAAGTAGAAAGAATGTATAATTCCATGGCAGCCGTTCGCAAAGAAATCGGCCCGCATATCGACATTTGTTGCGACATGCACGGACGATATGATGCTCCGACCGGAAGAAAGGTGGCAAAAGTGATGGAGCCCTTAAACCTGATGTGGCTGGAAGAACCGGTTCCTGCAGATAATGTTGATGTTTATAAATCCATCACGCAGGAAACAAGCACTCCTATTTGCGGAGGAGAAAACTTTTACCTGACCTACGGCTTTACCCGTTTGTTATCAGAGTCAGCCGTCGATATCATTATGCCCGACCTTCAGAAATGCGGAGGATTGGGTGAGGGACAGCGCATAGCAAACCTTGCCAATGCTTATTACATTCCTTTCTCACCGCACATGGTAGGCTCCTACCTTGGAGCCATGGCCGCTGCTCATGTTTGTGCTGCAGTGCCCAACTTCCATATCCTGGAGTGGCAAAGTCAATTTGACACGGAACCGAGGTGGAAAGAAATTGTGAAGTATGATAAGCCTTTTATTGAAAAAGGATTTTTACCTGTATCAGATAAACCAGGAATTGGTGTGGACATCAACGAAGAAGGTTTGAAAAAATATGCACAACAAGGTGTGCCCTTCTTTGCATAAAACAGATCTCAACAAACTTAAAAGGCATTCTCACAAGAGAATGCCTTTTTTATTTTGAATGTCATCTTCGAAATTTATTGAGCTACTGCTTCTAACTGCTGTACAGCATCTCTTGTAAATTCTCCGTTTAATTTACGCATGATACGAAGAGGATTTTCATCTTTTAATGCATCAGGTAAAAATTCCTGCGGGCAATCCTGAAAACATACCGGGCGTAAGAAACGCTTGATGGCTTCTGTACCCACTGAAGTAAAGTGCGCAAATGTTGTTGCAGGGAAAGGTCCGCCGTGCATCATTGAATGTGAAACCTCAACCCCTGTAGGAACGCCATTGTAAATAACCCTTCCTACCCTTGCAACCAATATATCAACAGCACTTTGAAACTGTTTCAAATCATCCGGTGTTCCGATAACAGATGCAGTAAGCTGTCCGTGTAATGATTGCAATGCAGTTTGTAAATCTTTTTCATCTTCACATACAACTACTAGCGATGCAGGACCGAATACCTCATTTTGTAAAGAAGGATTGGCACCGAGATTCTTTGCCGTTGTTTTAGCAAGAGCAGCACTGCCTTTGTAATCTTCCCTTCCTTCGTCACCACTATAAACCGTTTCCACCCCTGTTGTTGACAACAATTGCTGACGCTCTTTATAATAAGTACCGCAAATGTTTTGATTCAACATGGTGGCAGGCAATACTTGTTGTAATGCCTGCGATAATTTTTGGATGAAGGCATCCGTATTGGCATCTTTTATTACAAACAACAATCCCGGATTCGTACAAAACTGTCCTACACCAAGTGTGATGGATGCACTCAGTTGTGCTGTTAGTCCATCAATATCTTTTGCAATTTTATTTGGAAGAACCAAAACCGGGTTGATACTGCTCATCTCAGCATAAACAGGTATCGGCTCTTCTCTTTCATTAACAGATGCTTTTAATAAAGCCATACCACCGCGGAAAGAGCCTGTAAAACCAACTGCTTTAATCTTTGGATGCTTCACCAATTGTTGTCCCAACAAAGCGCCTTCTCCCACTAATGAAGAAAACACGCCATCAGGCATATTGCATTTTTGAGCGGCTTTGATGATTGCGCTTGCCACCAATTCATTTGTCCCTAAATGTGAACTATGTGCTTTTACAACTACAGGACAACCGGCAGCTAAAGCAGAAGCGGTATCACCGCCGGCAGTAGAAAAGGCCAGAGGAAAATTGCTTGCTGCAAATACAGCAACAGATCCAATCGGGATCATCATTCTTCTTAAATCGGAACGGGGTAAAGGTTTGCGATCAGGCAATGCCGGGTCAATGATGGCTTCAACATAAGAACCTTCACGTAAAAGAGAAGCAAAGAGTTTCAATTGTCCGACTGTTC
>JAGIAB010000133.1 GCA_017745135.1 Flavisolibacter sp. | reverse complement strand
ATTCCAGACCGCCCCCTTATTAAACTCCGTATGCCGCAGGGCTGGAATGCTATCCCATTCCAGGGCCGTGCTATTGTCTTTTTCCCTGATCTTGAGATATTCATAAAAATCGGGAATTATGATATCCGGAACAACTCCCTTCAACTGTGTAGAACCTCCGCTGATACGATAGAATTTCTGGAGCGTTAACTTCAACGAACCTAAATCGGAATTAGAAGATAAGAAGTTGTCTGGATCCAATCCAATGCTGCGCTGAACACTTCCTTTACCATAAGTGCTGGTACTTCCAATAACCACTGCACGGCCATAATCCTGCATGGCAGCAGCAAATATTTCTGAAGCCGACGCACTGAATTCGTTTACCATAACGGCCAAAGGACCATCCCATAAAACACCAGCATCGTTATCTCTTAACACTTCAGGCGCACGTCCCCTGCTTTTTACCTGTACTATAGGGCCACGGTCAATAAACAAACCGGCTATTTGAACAACATCATTCAAAGAACCTCCGCCATTGTTTCTCAGGTCGATAACAATGCCGTCTACATTTTCAGCTTTTAATTTTTTTACTTCTTGTTCAACATCAAGGGCACTGCGGTGCGGATCAGTTGGATCGTTGAAATTGGCGTAGAATTCAGGAAGAAAAATATAACCGATCTTGGATGTACCCTGATCAATCACTGCACTTCTTACATAGGTTTCATCCTGGATGATTTTATCACGTACTAAAGGAATTGTTTTCAGTGTTCCATCTTTCTTTCTTAAGGTCAACCTTACTTCAGTACCTTTTTTACCACGAATGAGTTTAACCGCATCCGTCACATCAAATCCTGCTAACTCAACTGGCGTGTCAGCACCTTGTGCCACTTTAACTACAATATCACCTACGTCTACCTGCTGCGATTTTTGAGCAGGGCCACCTGGTAAAACAGAAACAATCTTGATATTGCCTTCCTCATAGCCTAACTGTGCACCAATACCATCGAAGGAACCACTAAGTGCTTCATCAAAATATCTTTTATCAAGCGGAGCCATATATTCAGTATGCAAATCCATCATGCCGGTAATAGTATTCACAAACACGCTGAATTTTTCGTCGTTATCAAACTTCAGTTTGTAACGCTCAAACGTTCTGTCCATTGAAGTCTTCACTTTTGCACGGGCTTCTTCTTCCAATTGCTGGTTGGTCTTTACAGCAAAGCCTTCTTTTCCTTTATTGCTTTCTCTTGCATCCAGCAAATCGGAGTAGCGCTGCAATGTCAAATATTTTAAACGCTTGCGCCAGGCTTCTCTGCGCTCAGCTTCTGTAGCCGGGAAATTAATTCTTTTCGGATCTGTTACTACCGTTTCATTAACTGTAAAGTCAAATGGTTTTGCCAGGATGCCTTTATAGATTTGAGAGGTTTCTTCAATTCTTTTATTGAACAGGTTTCCGGCTTCTAAAAAGAATTGAACCGGTGCACCTTTGATCTCATCGTCAATTTTGGTGGAATATTGATCCAATGCAGTAAGGTCCTGTTGCAGAAAGATATTTTTATCCTGGTCCAGCTCTTCAAAATACTTCTGGTACACTTTTCTGGAGAAGTCGTCATTAATATCTTTAGGACTAAAATGGCCTTGTTTCAAATACTCACCTACTGTCTGCAAAATTTTCTCATACTTGCCGGGAGGAGGAGTGTTGGATTTACCCATTGTGTTAAAAGCCAGAAACACTCCGGCTATTACCATTGCTATTACTATCGGTAGTCGTTTCATACTCATCAGGTATTTAATTGCCTTAGGCATATCTTTCAAATTTAATTCAAAATAAAGGCTTTGAAAGTTTTATGTTTTGGTTTAACAAACGTTTTTGACAGGCGGAAAATTTTCATTAATGAATGTTTATCTACGTTAAATCATTGCTATAAAGATGCCAAAACAAATTCAGAGTTTTGGGTTTACAAAAAATGTTGTGATTGATTTTGTGTGAAAGAATTTTTTTCAATTTCATTTCATTATTTTTGCGCCACACACGGTGGCTGTAGCTCAGTTGGTTAGAGCATCAGATTGTGGTTCTGAGGGTCGCCGGTTCGAGCCCGGTTAGCCACCCAAAAAAAGCCTCATTTATTATGAGGCTTTTTTTATTGGTTGACTCACGTCGGTTGCTTGATTCTATATTCATTTCAAGGCTGTTTGCCGTTCATCAATTCTACGTTAATTATAGTTAACAGCAATATGTAAGCCACCACCACACTGTTACCTTTGGCGCCGAAACAACAAACCAAACACGCAATGAAGAAAGTTTATACCTTGGCTATGTTTAGCGCTATTGTGCTCGTTTCATTTGGACAGATGCCGGGAGGTTTTCAAAGAAATGCGATGCAGCAGGGACAGGCACCCCAGGGAAGATTTTATGGGAAGATTGTAGATGCTGCCAACAAAGGAATTGAAGCCGTATCCGTTTTATTAGTTACTACAAAAATGGATAGTGCCACCAAACAACCTAAGGAAGCTGTTGTTGGTGGAATGCTCACATCAAACACAGGTGATTTCAGTGTTGAAAATGTTCCTCTTTTTGGAAGATATAAATTGAGAATTTCCGGGATTGGTTATAAAACCATCGAGAAAGATGTGGCTTTCGAAATGCCTAATCGAAACGGAGCGGCTAATGGAGATGCTTCAGCCATGCTTGGCGCATTAGACAAAGATCTTGGTAATATTAAACTTGAAGTTGACAACCAGGTTTTAGGTAACGTAACGGTTACTGCTACAAAACCGTTATTACAGTTAGGTATCGATCGTAAAGTTTTTAATGTAGATAAAAACATTGTTTCTGCGGGAGGAACTGCAACGGACATCATGAAAAACGTTCCATCTGTAAATGTTGATATTGATGGGAACGTGACCCTGCGCAATGCTTCTCCTCAGATCTTTGTCGATGGCAGACCAACCAACCTTACATTGGATCAAATTCCTGCTGATGCCATCGAGAGTGTAGAGATCATCACCAATCCCTCTGCCAAGTTTGATGCTTCCGGCGGAACGGCAGGTATTCTTAATCTTGTAATGAAAAAGAATAAGAGAGTTGGATACAGCGGAAACCTTAGAGCAAATGTTGATTCAAGAGCAAGAGTTGGTCTTGGTGGAGACATTAATATTCGCCAAAACAAGGTTAACTTCTTTGCTAACGTCAATTACAACCAGAGGAAATCTCTTGGTAGCGGTGAAACCAGCAGAAGTATGCTCGGATTAAAACCAAACAATTCATTACAGCAGGATAACAGTACCATGCAAGGATGGTTTGGTTTTGCCCGTTTTGGTATTGATTATTTTATTGACAACCGAAATACCCTTTCGATTACACAGAACTTTATGAAGGGTGATATGAATCCTACTTCAAGGAGTCTTATCTATACTGATACTACCAGCAATGACTCAGATGATAATTTACAGGAAAGGAGATCTAATTCCGACAATATTTTCAGGAATCAGAGTTCTCAGCTTAGTTTCAAACACAATTTTCCAAAAGCCGGACATGAATGGACATTCGACGCTACTTACAACAAGGGAAAGAATGAGAATAATAACCTGATCACTTCTAATTATTATAATCTTCCGGGTAACGTATTTGATCGTACATACGTGCAACAACAGTTTGGAAACGGCAATAATGATAATCTGATTGTTCAAACCGATTATGCCAATCCTCTTTCTGATAAGTCAAAGCTGGAGCTTGGCGCAAGAACGTCTATACGAAAAGTAAATAACGCTACCGATTATTTCATTATAGATGGAAATGGAATAAAAGTTCCCATTGTTGCTCAGAACATCGTTTATAACAGCAGAGACCAGGTGTATGCTGCTTATGTAAATTACTCCAGCAAAATCAAAAATTTTGGTTATCAACTTGGCCTTAGAGCAGAAAGTTCAACGTATAAAGGAAACCTTGTGAACAAAAACGAAAGGTTCGATATTGATTTTCCAATCAGCCTCTTTCCAAGTGTTTTCTTAAGCCAGAAAATTAATGACCACAACGATTTGCAATTGAATTATAGCAGAAGGATCAACCGACCTGGCTTTTGGCAACTGTTTCCATTTGTTGACATCTCCGATTCACTTAACATCAGTCATGGCAATCCTGCCCTAAAACCTGAATTTACCAATTCAATTGAGTTAGCTTATTCGCATACGTTCAAGAACAGGGATAATTTTATTGCTTCGCTTTATTTCAAGAATACCAATGATCTGATCACAAGGTTTCTGCAATTGGAACACGTAGAGGCTTACGATAGTACCATGCCGGTGAGCACATATATTAACGCTAACAGGAGTTATATTACAGGTTTGGAATTAACCGGCCGGAACAAGATCACTAAGTTCTGGGACCTTACCAGCAACTTAAATTTGTTCACTTCTAAAATTGATTTGAACAATGAACCGAGTTCTGATCAATTTGTAAGCTATTTCGTTAAGATCAATAACACTTTCCGTTTACCGAAAAATTTTTCATTACAACTTTCCGGTGATTACCAGTCTAAAGTTGTTTCGTCTCCCGGTGGTGGTGGCGGCTTTGGCGGCTTTGGCGGAGGCGGTGGTGGTCGCGGTGGCGGCGGAGGCGGTGGCTTCGGCGGTGGAGGAATGTTCGGAGGCGGCATGTCTGCTTCACAAGGATTCATTCGTCCCAATTATGGAGTAGATGCTGCTGTGCGTTTCGAATTTCTTAAAGAAAGAAGAGGTTCTCTTACTTTAAGTGTGAACGATATTTTCAAAACAAGGAAATATGATGCCCACACTCAATCTTCATTTTTCATCCAGGATTCCTGGCGCAGAAGAGATGCCCAGGTGCTTCGTTTGAATTTCAACTGGAGATTTGGGAAATATGACTCTAACCTGTTCAAGCGTAAGAACACCAGAGCAGAAAATAATGTAAATATGGACATGGGTAATTTCTAAACACAACATTAGATAATTTTTGGCCCCGCAATATTGCGGGGCTTTTTATTTTACACTGACTATTTTTGATCCATGTACAAGTTTGCACTTGTTGGTTGCGGAAATATTTCAAGCCGTCATGCCGAAAATATAAACAGGATTGGAAGGCTTACTGCTGTTTGTGATGTTGTTCATGAGAAAGCCGATAGCATGGCTTCGAAATACAACGCAAAACCCTATTACAATATTGATGATCTTTTAAAGGACGAAATCGCTACCGACATAATAGTAGTATGTACGCCAAACGGACTGCATGCAGAGCACACGATAAAGTCTTTAAATGCAGGCAAACATGTTCTTTGCGAAAAGCCAATGTGCCTTACAACTGCTGAAGGATACAAAATGGTGAATACCGCTGAAGAAGTGCAAAGAAAAATTTTTGTGGTGAAACAGAACCGGTATAACGAACCTGTTCAACATTTGAAAAAGCTTCTTGAAGAAAATAAATTGGGAAAGATTTTCAGCTTTGGGATCAATTGTTTTTGGAACCGGCCGCAGGCTTATTATTTAAATAGCTGGAAAGGAACAAAAGAACTTGACGGAGGCATTTTGTATACCCAGTTCAGCCATTTTATTGATCTTTTGCACTGGCTTTTAGGAGACGTTGATGAGGTGAAGGGTTACAAGCAGACTTACGGCAACCGTTCGGATTTTGAGATAGAAGATACCGGTGCAGCCATTCTTAAAATGAAATCAGGCGCAATAGGAACGTTGAATTATTCCATTAACAGTTACTCTAAAAATCTTGAAGGTTCCCTTTCCATTTTTGGCGAGAAAGGCAGCGTCAAAATCGGCGGGCAATATTTAAATACTCTGGAATGGCACCAGGTGGAAGGTCAGCCAAAGCCTGAATTGCTTAGCTCTCCTTCAGCAAATGATTATGGATTTTACCAGGGCTCCATGAGCAATCATCATAAAGTATACGATGATCTGATCCTTTCATTAAATGGAAATGGTAGTTTACTCCAGGCCAAGGATGCCATTGCAACTGTAGACATCATTGAAAAAATTTATGCCGCAACAGAAGAAATCTAAAAAACTGGTATTTGCCGTTACCAATGATCTCAATTTCGATCAACGGATGATCCGTATCTGCACTTCTTTACAAAAAAATGGCTACACTGTTTTGCTCGTAGGCAGAAAACTGAAAACCTCCCTCCCATTATCAACGCAACCCTATAAACAAAAGCGCTTATCTTGTTTTTTTGAGAAAGGGAAAGTTTTTTATGTGGAATACAATGTCAGGCTTTTCTTTTTCCTTCTCTTTCAAAAATCAGATCTCATTTGTGCGATTGATTTAGATACCATCGTGCCTTGTTATTTTGCTTCTGTCATTCGAAGAAAAAAGAGAGTGTATGATGCCCATGAACTGTTTTGCGAGATGAAAGAAGTGGTGACAAGGCCTTCCATTTATAAATTCTGGAAAAGGATTGAAAAATTTGCTGTACCTAAGTTCCGGTACGGCTATACGGTCAATCATCCCATTCAAAAAATATTGAACGACGACTATAAGGTAAGCTATGAAGTGATTATGAATGTTCCGTTTTTACAGAATACTATTGACACGGAAAAACAAAATTTCATTATTTACCAGGGCGCCGTAAATCATGGAAGGAGTTTTGAAACGCTGATACCAGCTTTTCAATGGATTGATTGTCCTTTCTGGATTTATGGCAATGGTAATTTTTATGATGAATGCAAAAAGCTCATTGAAAAATATGCTTTAGATGATAAAGTAATTTTGAAAGGAAAAATATTACCTCACGAACTCAAATCCATCACCTCTAAAGCTTTAATGGGAATAACACTCTTTGAAAACAATGGATTGAATAATTATTATTCATTGGGAAACCGTTTCTTCGATTATATACAGGCAGGCATTCCCCAGGTTTGTGTTGACTATCCGGCCTACAAAAAAATTAATGAACAATTTGAAGTAGCTGTTTTAATCGACGACCTGTCTTCGCAATCAATTGCTAAAGCCATTAATTCTTTATTGAATGATGATGAACTTCAGGATAAATTAAGAGCGAACTGCCTGGAAGCACGAAAGGTTTACAACTGGCAAAACGAAGAAAAAAAGTTACTTCAATACTATCAGCAAATTTTTTAAGTTGAGTGAATTTCTACATATCGTTTCTCTGACCGCACCTTCCCCACCCGATTACGGTGGTGCCTTCGATCTTTTTTACAAAGTACCTGCATTGGCGAATCTTGGTAAAAAAATTATTCTCCATTATTTCGATTATAAAGAAGGCCGCGGACATGAGGGATTGGAGCCTTACTGCTTAGAAATTAATAAATACAAGCGAACCGGTTTTCTGAAATCTTTATCTGCACTAAAGCCCTACATTGTTTCGTCAAGAATTGAATCAAAACTGATCGATCGCTTAAGACGTGATGATTATCCGGTTTTACTGGAAGGCATTCATTGCACCGGAATTATTCCTTACCTGGGAAACAGGAAAATCATAGTCCGCGTTCACAATGACGAAGCTGAATATTACAGGCAACTTCAACAAAACGAACAAAACGTTTTTAAAAATCTTTATTTTTCTTACGAATCTTTACTTCTGTCTCATTATCAAAAAAAGCTTTCAAAGGAACCGACATTTGTTTTTGTTTCCGAAAAGGACAAAGAAAAATTTGAAAAAAAATACCATCAAAAAAAAGGCGTCTTTCTTCCCTGTTTCTTGCCCTGGCAAACCATTCATTCTTTAACAGGCAAAGGTCATTACTGTTTGTATCATGGTAATCTTGCTATTTCTGAAAATGGCAGAGCAGCATTGTGGTTGGCAGAAAAGATTTTTTCCCGGATAGACTTCCCTTTTATTATTGCAGGTAAAAATGCAAGTGCATTAAAAGGCCGGTTACCTGCGAATCTAAATCTTAAATTAATTGAAAATCCTTCCGATCAGGAGTTGTCTGAATTGATCACAGGGGCGCATATTAATGTCCTTCCCTCTTTTAATTCCACGGGAGTAAAACTTAAATTACTTCATGCGCTGTTTGAAGGTCGCTTTTGTGTTACCAACGAAGCCGGAATAGCAGGAAC
>JAGIAB010000132.1 GCA_017745135.1 Flavisolibacter sp. | reverse complement strand
CCATATTGGTAGAAGCACTTATGTGGCTCCTTATTTTAGCTTCAGCGGCATACACTTTTTTACCTGCGGGAGACGCTTCCCATTTTTTGTACTTTATGCCATCAGAGCTAGCCTCCCATCTTTCCCTTTCGGCTTTCATTTCAGCAGCAGAGAGTGGCTTTGGGGGCCATTTTTTAGAAGTTTCATTTTTGAGCCCGCGATTCGCAAATACTAGTCCGCTTACCACAAGCAGTGGTAAGATCAGCGCATAAATAAGTTTTTTCATTTTTTGTAGGTTTAAGTAACATAGATCTATCTCCTGGTAAATCAGGTCCGTTTAAGGCAGCTCTTTTATTTTTCGGATCCTTTTAAAGTTGGTGCAACAAAAATACTTTGATAGTGTTCGGACGGAGGAACCTGGATTGTAAATAGAAGTGTAAACATTGTAAATAAAACTTGACACTATGCTTATTAAACTAATCTCCTGCCAGTCAAACGAAAGGAGCTCTGCGGATTATTAATATTGTTGAGGATCGTAAACACCTTGTAAAAAGGATGTAAATTGGATGTAAATTTCTCTATTCCTTCTTGCTGGAACGAGATGGCAACCACTTTTCAAGGATTCTTAAGGGAAAATTGTTTTAGCTTCACGTATTCAAACATTTGTCTCCGCGTTGCCACTCTTTTTTCCAAGTTTAACCAGGAATGTAAATGCATGTAAATTCTGCTTTTTCCAGCTTTTTAAATAACCGGTTGACGAGTTGGGGCATTGCCATCGTGATACTCTCTATTTTTTTTACTACCGCGTCTTTCGGAGAAGATTCTGATCGCGATTTAAGAGCGAAGCAGGTGAACCTCATCATCCGCGAGATTGGTCACCGGCTACTGTTACAGGCAGGTGATGCCACTTCTCGTGTATTGCCAGTGACGGAGAAAGAAGGTACGTTCCTGCTCCGCTTTGAAAAGGAATTTGTTTTTAACCATGACTCGCTTATAGCGTTAGCCAAGGACTTACTTCCCAAATCAGAGTTTCCTTCCGGCTATACGGTTACCGTACATGATTGCACAAAACACGATATCGTTTATGGTTTCCAGCTAAATAATATCTCACCAGACAACCTGGCTTGCAGTGGAAGAAATCAGCCTGCCGGTTGTTACACAATCGAGTTTGCTTTTACTGATTTATATGAGAAGGCCGAACAAAAGAAAGCGGGCATTGACCAATTAACTGAAGCGAAAACCAATACACTGGGACTGGCTTCAAGACCTGGAGAAATAAAAACGGTAACATCTGATAACAAGGAGCGGAAAGAATTACAATCAATTAAAGTTGATCTTAAGTCTGTCAATGCAAAACCTGAAGAATTGAAAACAACAAACTCCGGATATTCATTAATCAATTTGTTTTCAATTGGTGTGTTGGTGTTATTGGCTCTTGCCTTTGTGATTTGGCGTTTTCGGAAAATTGAAAAACCAGTGCCTGAGCAGAATCAAAACAATCCTATAGTAACAGAGGCCGTTCCAGAATTGCCTGCACTCGGAAAATTTTTATTTGATGCAAAGGAACATCGTTTGCATTTCGGAAACGAGGTGGTCTCTCTCACAGACAAAGAATGCAAGGTTCTGGAATTGCTCCACAAAAATTTCGGTGAACTGATTCCCCGAGATGTGCTTATGCAAAAAGTCTGGATCGACGAAGGAGTGATCACCACTCGCAGCCTGGATATGTTTGTGTCGAAACTTCGAAAGAAATTAAGCCCTGATCCCCAATTGAGAATAACGAATGTTCATGGAAAGGGGTACAAGCTTGAAAAAGCCGCAATAAAGATTTAAAAAAATGATCAACACTTTTGCAATATCAACCACGTTTGACATTCTGCTAAAATTAAGCGTTCGCCATACTCCTGTCCAAAGCAAATCTGTCCGTTAATTGGGGGAAAGTATCCGTACAAATAAGGCTTCATCGTTTGCCTTGCATACACGACGAAGCCTCGTTTGTTAGGTGTAGTTTTGATCAGGCAACATATAGATAATGAAGTTAAAAACCGTGTTCACAGGTTATCATACAAGAAACTACTTCTTCATTACCAGGAGTATAATTTTTTTATGCTTATGCTCAAACTAACGGATAACTAATCTTTATGGTCTCCAGCCTTATTTTTTCTGACTCGCCTCAATAACTGCATTGAAAGCTGGCTTAGCGTTTAACTCTCCATCAAACAAAAGCGGTTGCTGGTTCCTGCGCCACGACCGGGTATCGCTTAAACCCCAGAAGGTTACACGGTCAATAACGTCTGCATGACGATTAAAAATTTCAAACAACTTTTTATATACTTCCGCCTGCTTTGCAAAGTTCTCTGCTGAAATACTTCCTCCCTGATTCACATTCATAGCGCCACTATTGTTACCTGTTGCTGTTACGTCCAGTTCTGTAATAGAAACCTTCAGACCCAGAGACGCATAGTTTTCAATAGCCTTTTCCACATCAGCAAGGTTAGTGTTCAGGTGCCAATGTCCCTGAATTCCTACACCGGTGATAGGAGCACCTTCTTTAATCAGGCGCTTCAACAGTAACATAGAACTTGCGTGTTTTCCTTTGTTTTCAACTGCGCCCTGCTCAATGTTGTAATCGTTGTAGTATAACTGAGCGTTAGGATCAGCTTCGTGTGCCCACTTAAAAGCCATGGTTATCACTTCAGGTCCAACCGCCTTATACCAACTATAGGTTCTGAGATTTTCGGTAGTACCGTCACCGCCGTCGGCAATTGATTCATTAAAAACATCCCAGCCGGTAATGCGCCCTTTGTATCGTCCGGCTACAGTCATTATATGCTGCTTCAGACGTTCCAAAACAACTTCTCTGCTTGCGAGCGGGCCTTCAATGAAACCTGGACCGCGACGTCGCGTACCAGTATCCGTTGCTGGCTGGGTTACAGGGGTAGTGGTTCCGGCAGTGGAGTTTTTGTCCTGAAAGAACCATTGCGGCGTTTGGCCATGCCAGGCTAAAGTATGTCCCCAAACCTTTATGCCATTCTTCAGGCTCCAGTCAACCAATGCATCGGCAGTTTCAAAAGTGTACTTATCCTCGGTAGGATGAATGCGCTCCGGTTTCATACAATTTTCCGGAGTAACAATATCGTAATGCTTTTTGATACTTGCCTGATAGGCGTCCGAATTCGCTCTTAAATCATCGGCACATCCTATCCAGAACTTGCCTGCGTATGCTTGCTTTAATGATTTTTGAGACGCCACATTGTTGGTTTGCTGACCGAAAGCACTGACAGCCACTGTACCACTCAAGATGAAGGTTGTGATCAATTTTTTGCTAATCAAAGTTTTCATTTTAGATTTTGTTAAATAGTTGTAGTTACAATTGTAAAGGCAATAATCGCCGCTCAGCCATAAATATACGCTATAGCAGCACATTTAAATAAATGACATTCAACCATTTTACTGTACGAAAACAAGTTGGTAGGTTGACGGAGTGTAATTAAGTTTATAAAGCTTCAATTGGTTCAATTATCTACTTCACAAAAGAAGGATCAAACATCCTAAATGAGGGAGTTGTTTGCGCAGGACTTATAGGTGGAAGTAGGTTAGAAAAACATACAGAGAGTAATCATTCGAGGAGTACACTCATAGAATTCCTTTGGAGATGTGTTTGAGAGACTTCCCAGGAAAAGTAAACTATTCATAATAACAGTCAAGTGCAGGAAGGAAATGAGACACTACCGACTTAATCATTTTCGCACCAACTCTTCTAAAAAAATCACTTATTTTCTTACCTGGATTCAAGAAATGAGAAAAAGAACTGGCCTATCATTTCCCTGGCAAATCAAACGAACTTTATTTCCATTTATGTTTGTGCACTGATCAACGATAAAGATGCGGTAGAAAAATACAAGAAGGATTTAGGTAACTTACCGGGTTTTTAAGCTGTATCTGATTCAAAACAATTGAGGAAATTAATCTTGATACCTTAAAAACTGTATTAAGACTGGCAGAAAAAAATCCAGGGGTTGCTGGTGCTAGGTTGGTAGATTAGTAGCCCGTTAAATTAAACTTCGTTTTTTATGAATGCTGTATTACCCGGTGGCCGACGAGCAGTCCTGTTTTGTTTATGGTTTATACTGATCCAGTGTATAACTGCTATTGCTGGAGATCCCCAAATATCAATTGTAGTTGACCAGCAGCGAAATGCTCCCTTTGAACATGGGTTAGTAAAATTGATTGCTGCCTTAAAAGCAAAAAATATTTCCATTGAACAGGTTAACCAATTAAAAGCAGCAAAAGGTAACAGCATTATTGTGGCAGCCACGGGCAACAGTTCTACTATTGCCTCCCTACAAGTACCGGGTAAAAATCATACAGTGGCCCAAACAGCGGAGGCGCTTACTATATGGAAAACCATTTTTGCCAACAAACCTGTTTTGGTGATTAACGGCTTTGATGACCGTGGGATTATGTATGGGTTGCTTGATGTGGCGGATAGAATTAGCTGGGCAGATAAAAATAATCCTTTGGCTAAAGTGAGGGAAGTAGTGGAAAAACCAGCTGTAGCCGAACGTGCCGTTTCCGTATACACTATGAACCGTAGTTATTGGGAAAGCCGTTTTTATGACGAAGCGTATTGGGGACGGTATTTTGATATGCTGGCCCGTGACCGCTTTAATATGTTCACCATTGTATGCGGTTATGAAAATGGCGGCTTTTTAGCGCCTCCCTATCCTTATTTTTTTGATGTTGATGAATATCCAGGTATTCAAATGAAAAGTCTTACCCAACAGGATAAAGAAAAAAACCTGGCTGCATTGAACAGGATTATTCAATTAGCGCATGACCGTGGTATTGGAGTTACTGTGGGTATATGGGACCATATTTATCGTGGAGGAATACAGGCAGGCAACCTTACGGGCAGTAATGCCACTGCCAAAAAATACGAGTTTGTATCCGGTATGGATGCTGACAACCTTATGCCCTACACTAAAGTTGCGCTAGATAAGTTCATAAAATTGGTTCCGGGACTTGATGCCATCCAGTTTAGAATGCACGATGAATCAGGGTTAAAAAAAGGAGAACAAGAGCCTTTTTGGAAAGGGATATTTGAATCCATTAAAGCCAATCATCCGAAAATGCGTCTTGTACTTCGGGCCAAAGGATTGCCTGATGAAACCATACAAGATGCGGTTACCAGCGGTGTGAACTTTAGTATAGCCACTAAATTCTGGATGGAGCAGGCGGCTCTCCCCTACAGTCCAACGCATGTCAATATCCAGGATCAAAAAAACCGCCGTCATGGCTATGGTGATATGCTGCGCTATCCACAGCAATATAATATGATCTGGCGCCTGTGGACCGGTGGTGCAAACCGCATCCTAATTTGGGGCAGCCCTGATTATGCGAGCAGGTTTGTAAAAAGCTTTGACATTTATGATAAGGGCAGTTATGGTTTTGAGGTTAACGAAATGCTGGCCACTAAAATGGAATCGCAACCCCATGATGAAAAACCATTTGATTTGCTTAACCCGCTATACAAGTATTACGATTATGAGTTTGAGCGTTATTGGGATTTTTATTTATCCTATGGAAGAATGGGTTACAATCCGCAAACGCCTTCTGAGGTATGGCATAATGCGTACAAACAACATTTTGGCGAAAAGGCAGGACCCGTAGTAGAAAGTGCCATACATACGGCCAGTACAATTTTACCACGCATTGTAGCGGCTTGCAATAATTACACATTTTTTCCTACAACGGTGGGCTGGGCGGAAAAGCAACGCTTTGGCGACCTGCAGTTTTATGCAAAAGCCCAGAGCAGCGATATACAACAATTTGCCAGCTTTGATGAAGAAGCAAAGCAATTGATTGAAGGAAGCGAAACCGCTAAAATTCTTCCGTCCGTTACCAGCGTATGGTTTAAGAAAACATCAGATAGCGTTAACCGCTTAATTGCTGCTGCACAAAATGCAATAGGTACAAAAAGCAATAAAGAGTTTAACTCAACTATTGTAGATCTGAAAATACTTTCCAATCTGGCTTTGTATCACTCACGACGTATTCCCGCTGCAATCTATTACTGCATATACAAACGGACGAATAATCCATCTGCGCTTGACAGTGCCATTACACACGAGCGTAATGCTATTGCCGCATGGCGACAAATTGTAACTGCTGCAGGCGACGTGTATGCAAGTGATTTGAAATTTGGATTAGATAAAGTAAAGTTTGAAGGAATAAGTGTTGAACTTACCGGCCATTGGAAAGATGAACTGGTTATGCTCCAAAAAAATCTGGATAACCTTGAAAAAGAATTAGCAACTGGTAAAACAGCCCAGCCGCTCCAACCAATTCCATCATACAAGCCCGCTGCCGAAGCTGACAATAGTAAATATTTTACGGTTATCCATCAGCCGGTTTTAACGGCGCCTGCTGGAAAGCCAATAAAAATCAGTGTAAAAGTAACTACGCCAGCAAGCGTAAAATGGGTGCGCTTACAATTCCGGAGCGTCAATCAATATCTAGACTATACTATGTTGCCGATGAAACTCTCAGAAACAAAAGATACTTACGAGGTTATTATTCCTGCGGATAAATTTGATCCAAAGTGGAATCTTATGTACCTGATAGAAATGATGGATAATAACAACAGAGGGTTTATTTTTCCTGATCTTAATAAGCAAACTCCATACATTGTCACAAATTTAATAAGGTAGACGAGACCATCCCGAAGAGAAAATAAAACAAGATACGGCTCAAAAACGGACACTCATTCGACTCAGGCGGATTTGTGAGATCTGCTTATGAACAATGCGAAAAATGATCTCCGTTTTCCGTTTGATTTTTTAAGAAAAAGAAACGGTACAAAATGATTTAAGATATCAACTTGCCTTTGCTGCACAAGTATTGATTCCGAACAAAGCATAAAGAGGACAAAAACTTACAAGGCTTGTAAGAACGAAAACACCCGCAATTTTGCCTGCATATTGCGGAACGTTTTTCCATTGCTTTTTTTTACAAAGTCATATACCATTTATCAAACCAAGGGCAGTTTGAGTAGGTATATTCATCAATAGCATTCAGTCATGCTGAACAAAACCTGATAAGATGTATTGCTGATTGCTTGTTACCAGCCAAAGTAGCATTAACCTGCAATTGCTGTAGGTATTACTTCGATTTCAAAATTATTCGTAGAATTATTCTCAGGATCATTGACTCTTACATTGCCTCCATATAAAAAACGCAGGTTTATTTCTTTGCCCTGCTCCAGTGATTTAACCAGGCGGTAAACAACATCTGCCTTCATTTGCCTGCTGCTATCATACACCTGGTGAAACACATAACTGCAATTCTTGTCCCTAAACTCAGCATGAATGGCGCCGGAGGGATCTTCCTCCAGCTTCGTCATCCGGACCTTCATATTTTTCAAACTGGAATCGCAGGTGTATGTTAAGTAGTGTTGTAATTTTAATTGGTAGTTACCAATCACCTTGTCCCTGGAAACAGTATAACTTGTTTTTTTATAGTCTTCTTTAAAATTATCAGAAAGCGCAAACAGGCCTTTTTGATCCGGAGATAAATGAGCAGAAGAATTACTTCCGCAGGAGTACACAACAATCGAGAAGAATAACAACCATTTCATACGAATCGTTTAATCAATTATTCAAAGCTATTTCATTCAGGTATTTAATTGCTGCGGGTACAATATTGATCCAAAAATTTTTGCACTTTATCAAGCGAGAGAATCTCCGGTAAACCTAAATAATGAAAGCTAAAACCATATTGAGAATCGTTTTTGTCGCAATCACCCTCCTATTTGCCGTATTCGTACAGGAAAAATGACAGCGATTGATTTCATCTTTGTCTTATCAAATCTGTTGCTGCTCCATGAAAATGCAACAGTAGATAATCAAAATAACAAAAACTAAAAATTATGAAACCAAAAACCATCAACACCCTGTACTGGGTTTTTACCATCCTGTTTAGTGCACTAATGCTTTTTTCTTCGTGGGGAAGCATAGTGGTAAATGAAGACTCTGTTAAGGTCATTC
>JAGIAB010000131.1 GCA_017745135.1 Flavisolibacter sp. | reverse complement strand
AAGTTGAATTTGCACAAACGATAAAATTGCAGTTGGCAGAAATTTACAGCAGGAAAAAAGACCTGGCTTCCATGTTTGCTATTCTCCAGAAAATGAAAAGCCGGCTGGCCCTGGCAAGCTCCAGCCAGCGGTTGGAATGGAACCGTCTTACTGCTGCTTATTATGAGCAAAGCGGCCAATACGGTTTTGCTCTAAAATATTTAAAAAACTATTCAACGCTCAACGACTCAATTGCAACAGAACAAAAATTGTTAACAGCCGCAGACGTTGTCAGGCAGCTTAAAGACAAAGACCAGCAAATGCAGATTGCTGTTTTGAAGAAAGACAAGGAAGTGGCCCTTGCCTCTCGTAATGTAGCCATCGTTCTTTCACTGATGGCAATGGCGATCCTTTATCTCATTTACAACAATTACCGCCGCAATAAAAAACATTTGCAACTGTCGGAGGCACTGAATAAAGAAATCAATGATCAGAAAGCGGCCCGTGAAGAAGAAGCAAAACTCCGGCACCAGTTGATCACCGAAGCGGTCATTCGTGCACAGGAAAATGAGCGTTCACTCATTGGACTGGAACTGCACGACAACATCAACCAGGTACTGACAACCGTAAAGCTTCATAACGAAATGGTATTGGATGGTGTTGCGGAACCCCAATCTATCCTGCCACGTTCTATAAACTATTTGCAAAATTGCATCAATGAGATCCGTAGTTTATCCAAACGTCTTTCTGCACCTACACTTGGAAAGATCAGCCTCCAGGAATCCATAAACGATCTTATTGAATCGATCAACGAAACCAGCAAAGTAAAAATTACCTGCCAGATGTCCGGCTTAGCGGAACCGGTGTTAAGACAGGAACTGCATCTTGGAGTGTATCGAATACTGCAGGAACAACTTCACAATGTGATCAAACATTCTGAAGCCTCTGAGGTTTCGGTACAACTGGAGCATAAGCAGGAGACAATCCAGTTAGTAATTGCAGATAATGGAAAGGGCTTTGCAGTAAGCGAAACCAAAAATGGTATTGGGTTAGTGAACATGCAAACAAGAGCTGAAAGCCTGAACGGGACTTTTGAACTGGAAAGCCACCCGGGAAGAGGATGTAAAATCAAAGTGATTCTGCCCTGTCCTCAATAACCGGTTCGTTGAAGTTCATTGGCTTCATCAATATTCACTCTTAATCCAACACAAATTGCCCGTCTTTGTAAATAACCTTTTCCGAACCATCACGCAATGTTGCAGTCACTGTTCTGTTGGTAGTACTGATGATATCCGTATGCACTTTCGGACAACTGTTATATCCCATTTCCGCCCATTGCTCATCCGGCACTGTTGCCATATCTCCTGTAAACGTATCCTTGTAAGCATTGCCTAAAGCAATGTGTGTATTTCCAAACTCACCACCCATGTTTTCATCAAACAAAGTAGTGGCCATAAATTTTGTGATGCGTGAATGACGTTTATCCGTCAGCGAAAACTCTCCTACTTTATCTGCATTTTCCTGTGCGATCATTTCTTTCAGTGCGTCCTGGTTTTCTGTTGCAGAAGATTCCACTACAATTCCGTTTTCGAAACGAAGCGATACACCTGCAATGCGTTTGCCGGAATAATACAAAGGTTGATTGAAGCGAATGTTACCATTCGTTCCTCTCCAGTCGGGAGAAGTAAAAATTTCAAAGCTTGGAATGTTTTTACCGCCGCCGCTTAACCACTTGCGATGGTCACCAATCTTTATATGCAAATCCACATCATCGCCTTTGATGTGAAGTGTGTCGATTGGCAGTGCATCCAGCTTGTCTTTTATCTCTTCAATTTCTGCCTGCACTCTTTTCCATTTTGTAACCGGATCATCTTCGCGTAAATAGCAGGCTTCAATAATTTGCTCCCAGTAGTCGCTCAAACTCAATCCGGCTTCATCCGCCATCGATTGTGTACCGTACAGGCAAAGCGACCATGATAATTTTCCTTCCTGCTCTTTCTTTTCACGCATCTTCATATACGGTGCTCTTGCACTGTTCATCCGGCTGATCTTTGATGCAGGCAGATCTTCGAGGTAATGAATATCAGGCTCGGAAATGATAAATAGAATATGATCTGTAGCTTCTACAATTCCCTGCCAGTAAGGCTTTGCAAAAAATCCAATTTGTTCATCCGATCCGTTTTGCAACAGGTGTCGAACAAGACTGTTATCACGAACATTATTGGGCTGATAATTAGTGATCAGGTTCCCTCCAGCATCATACACTTCTTTCGCAATGGCCATAAAAAGGTCTTTGGCAATTTCCTGTCCTACAAGAAAAACCGTATCGCCTTTATTGATTCCTTTACCGTTATTCAAGGCATAGTGCACCATTACCTGGGCGTATTTTTTCAAAAGGGTTTCATTAAGTTTCATTACCGTAGTATTTTATTGAGTGAAAATAGAACAACTGCAAAAGCAATTATTTTTTTACATAGCGCAGCCACAAAAAATTGGTGTACACTCTTTTTACAGATTTGAGCCGGAACCAGGTTGCCTTTCTTTTTCCATAACCTTCTTCTGCTTCAAATACGGTTGGCGATCCAATCGTTCCATCGGCTACCGGTGCTAACACCAGGCTGAATTCATCAATCAATCCTGCTTTCAAAAAAGATCCGTTCACATGCCCGCCGCCATCAATGCGCAGTTTTTTTATGTTGAACAGTTTATTGAGTTTTTCCAGCACCAGTGCCAGGTCTAATTCTTTTTTGCCGCCAAAAATGTATGATACATTCTTCGAGCGAAGATGTTCCAGATAAGCACTGCTTACTTTTTCTGTCAGCACTTCAATTACATGTTCGGTGGTAACCATGTTGGTATCCCATTGACATTTACCTGAAGGATCAATAGCAATGCAAAATGTTTTGGCCTTGTAAGGCGCTACAAAATCTTCTTTAGGAATGCGCACTTTGCTTCCTTTTTTTACATGATTTCTTTTGCTCGAAAACTCCTGCATGGTTACTCTTCCTACCAGCCATCCATCGGTCTTTATTTTTTCTGCTGTCTCTTCAAAATAATTAGGATGTCCTTTCAGGTTCCAGATGTTTTGTTTAATACGTCCATCCAGTGATCCCATCATATGACAAATAACATAAGGTTTCCTGTTCTTTGTGTTAGCCATCTTGAATTTTTTTGAGGCACAAAATTCCTGAAAAACAAATTGTCCCGGAGATTTAATACAAGCACCATAGAGAAGCAAAGAACATTAAGATCAGCACAAACCAACAGCAACAAGTTCCGCCAACTTTCAGTAAGCTCAGTGATATGATTTCCGGTTCCTATGCGCCGACAAACAATTTTAGTAGCTTTACAGTTTTACACCCTTCCCCTTAGCCAATGAACCGTTTTTTCAGAAACTTACCCTTTGCAGGCAAACTCTTGATCATAGGATTCATCCCATTTATTTTTTTGATTTACCTGCTTATACAGGTGTATCAGGAAAAGAATGAAAAACTAACCATACTGAATCTTTATATCGACCGCGTACATCAATCCGCAACTCTTTCTTCACTCATTAGTGCCCTTCAGGAAGAAAGAAAACTAAGTTTTGATTACGCACTTGGAAAAGCCGGTTATTCCGACGTAAAAAACATTAGACCTATTACGGATTCCTTGCTGGCAGCCGTTGATAAAAGCAATGATCCTGCTGTTGAAAAATTCAGAGAATATACTTCCATTGACCGGCTTATGCAAACCAGGAGCCACATCGACAGCAATAAGGAAGATCCCAATCTTATCATGCACAATTACTCCAACACCATCTTCCGCCTGAATACACTCAATACCGTTCCTGATAACATTTACCTGCGTCCTGTGTACAAGGATATGGTTGCGCAGAAACTGTTGACTGAAATCAGCACCTATCTTGGCATCATCCGCTCCAATGTTTACAATGTACTGGTTACGAAAAAATACATTACGGAAACACTCATCGGAACATTAGGTACATACGATGTTTACAAATCTTATGAAAATGAATTTTTGATGAAGTCCTCACCGGAAGCCATCAAAGCTTACCAGGATGCAAAAAAAAATTCTGACCTGGAAACCACCAGTCAATACATTGATTCGGTGTTTAAGAATTTTCGTTTCGATAGTTCTCTTACTGCCGACCAGTGGTGGCAGATATCCAACGAAGGTTTGGAGCGCATCACAGGTCTTCAACACACCATCTGGAACCGGATTGAAAATAAAGTGCAAGCCATTAATAAAGCTGAACAAAGGGTCCGGGATACCACTCTCTTTTTCTTTGTTTTGGTTCTGAACATTTTTATTGTGCTGATGATATACACGGTGGCCGTGACTACCAGGATGCTTCGCGATTTGAAAACGGCCGCTGAAAAAATTGCTAAAGGATCTACGCAAGTGAAAGTGAAGCATGAGTCCAATGACGTGATTGGAAGCCTTGCCGATTGTATTGCAGAAATAGCACAATCCAACCATGAGCTGGCAGGAGCGGCAAAAGCAATTGGGAACGGCGATTTTCATGTAGTAGTAAAGCCCCGAAGTGATGAAGACGTTCTGGCTAATTCTATTATTCAAATGAAAGAAGCGTTGCGTCTTTACAGCGAAAAAATGGAAGCTCTTGTGAAAGAAAGAACGGAAGCTTTGGAAAACTCCAACAGGGACCTGCAGCGTTTTGCACATGTTGTTAGCCACGATCTTAAAGAACCGCTCAGAAAGGTCAGCATGTTTGCCGAGAGGCTGGTAATGGATGAAAGCAATACGCTTAGTGCCAATAGTAAAAATTATCTTGTCAAGATCGGGCAATCTGCTGTTCGCATGTCTAATATGATTGATGGTATTTTAGCGTATTATTCTGTTCACACTGTACATGAATCTTTTGGAATTGCTGATCTGAAAGCGATTGCCAAAAACATCAAATCTGATCTTGAACTACTGATCGAACAAAAATCAGCAACCATTATCATCGGTAACCTGCCGCAGGTAGAAGGTGTTCCGGTTTTGTTAAACCAGTTGTTTTATAACCTTATAAATAATTCACTGAAGTTCTCAAGAAAGGAAGTTCCGCCGCGTATTACTATCGATTCCAGGAAAAAAAATGGAGAAAATGATTCTGCTGCCGATGGTGTTTTTTACGAGATTACAGTAAAGGATAATGGCATTGGCTTCGAAGCGGATTCTGTTGAAAAAATATTCGGGATCTTTAGCCGCCTTCATCCTCAAACCAGCTATGAAGGAACCGGGCTTGGATTGGCTTTGTGTAAAAGGATTGTGGAGTACCACAACGGAAAAATTTGGGCGGAGAGTAATGGAGCAGGCGCTGTTTTTAAAATTCTTCTACCGCAAAAGCAGGGCGTGCATACAGTGTTGAATAATTAAGTCGTTTATTACAAAAAAGATTTAGTTCTCAGTTTTTCTCTCATTGACAAAGTGAATTTTTCTTTCTTTTCTTCTAAAAAGAATTGCTGATGTTTGCTGTAAGAAAAGCAATCATCGTTTTGCCCGGAAGTATTTATAAAGTTTACGTGGTTGAATTATCAAAACGGGTGTTCACCGAAAATGCAAAATTCCGTGCTGCCAACCCGCAATTTAATGGTGTACTCGAATGTCTGTATGTTGGCATGACCAGTAAAACACCACAAGAACGGTTCAGGCAACATAAAACAGGTTACGTAAATAAAAAAGGACATAAACTATCGGCTGCCATCGTGTATAAATACGGCAGCTACCTTCGTCCAAGTCTGTACGATCATATTAATATAAAACCAATGAGCAGGGAAGAGGCTTTGCGGATGGAAGAAAAACTGGCCCTTGATTTAAGAAGGAAAGGCTACGCTGTTTGGTTTAATTAAACGATCATTCATCTCTCAATAATTATTAACGCTGCATACGCAGAGATACAAAGAAGCAGTGAAAGCGAACTGCCCATGACAAAAGCCGGCACTGCGCCGGCTTTCAAAAAAATTGATTAGAAACAACTCACTGCTTTGCAGCTTCCTTCATTTGTTTCATTTTTTCTTCTGTCATTTGTTTGTACTTCATTTGCTGTTCAGGAGTGAGTATTTCGAAAAACTTCGCATCTTTCTCTTTCTTCAGAGCTTCTTTCTTTTCTTTTTTGGCATCAACGGTAAGAGTGGCATCTTTCAAAACTGCTTCTTTTTTGTCGGTAAAATCTTTGTTCACAATGGCAATTTTTGTGAGCTGCTCATCTGTTAATTTCAACTCGGTTTTTAGCCGGTTTTCCCATTCGGTGGCCTGCTTTGCTTCATAGGATTTTTGGTCGGTTTCTTTCACTGCATGCTGGGCGGGTTGAGTGGTTTTTTGATCTTGAGCATAGGCTGCACACACAGAGGCCGAAACAATAGCGGCAGAGAGGAGGACCTTCTTCATAAAAATTTTTTTACTGGTTAAAAAAGAATGATTGTGGTAGTGTATCCGGCTAATGCGTGCAACCATTAACAAGTATTATGCCTGTTATAAGCAGGCCTGGCAGTAGAATAAGTATTGACCGATCTTTTCCTAAATATTTTATAGCGCAGCTAAGTGCGCCTTTTTTAAGAATGCGGTCTTATTTCTTTAACCTAGATTAAGCTTCATTATATGCAACCGATTACAAAATTGCATTTATTTGTAGAGTTATCATACCTATTGTTTACTAATTAATGCTCGCAATATGAGGACAATCATCTTCTGCCTTTTATTGGTTTTAAGTGTTCCATCGCTTCAAGCACAGGATGGACATGAACTTTGGCTTCGAAAGAAAACTGCCCTTCCTGTAACTGTAGTAAGCTCAAAAAAATCTCCGACATTAAATATTGCTGTACAAGAGTTACAACAAGGTTGGCAGGGAGCACCGGGAGCAACCGTTACGCTTACTCTAAGAAAAGATAAAGCCATAAAAAGAGATGGTTTTAAGCTCAATCAAAATAGTATTCAGGCCAATACTGAATTAGGAATTCTGTATGGTGCGTACGAACTTTTGCGCCGTCAGCAAACAGGAGAAGCAATCACTGATGAAGTAGTCAACCCATCCTATGAATATCGTCTCTTAAATCATTGGGATAATCCCAATGGTTCTATTGAAAGAGGCTATGCCGGTAATTCTATTTTTTGGCGCAGGGATAGTTCTTTTGTTATTACAGAAAGAGATCAAACACTCTGGCAGGAATATGCCCGTGCCAATGCATCGATCGGTATTAATGGTTCGGTATTAAATAATGTGAATGCATCTCAGTTGATGCTGACTGCTGATTATTTGAAAAGAGTAAAAGCAATTGCCGATATATTTCGTCCGTATGGAGTTAAAGTTTATCTCTCTGTAAAATTTACCTCTCCTGCTTTATTGGGCGGATTAAGTACTTCCGATCCTTTGAATGATAGCGTAAAGACCTGGTGGAAGGCAAAAGCAAAAGAAATCTATTCTATAATTCCTGACTTTGGTGGCTTCCTGGTAAAGGCGAGCAGCGAAGGCCAGCCGGGTCCGCAGGATTATGGACGTACACATGCCGATGGTGCCAATGTGTTGGCAGATGCTGTAAAACCTTATGGAGGCATTGTGATGTGGCGTGCCTTTGTTTACAGCCCCAATGATAAAGACAGGGCAAAACAAGCCTACAATGAGTTTATGCCTTTTGATGGGCAGTTCAGAGATAATGTTATCATACAAGTAAAAAACGGCCCCGTGGATTTTATGCCAAGAGAGCCGTTCAGCCCATTGTTTGGCGCAATGAAAAAAACTTCCATAATGCCTGAACTGCAAATAACACAGGAGTATCTCGGACACTCTACGCACCTTGTTTTCTTATCAACTATGTGGGAAGAAATGCTACAGAGTGATACCTATCAACAAGGGCAGGGAAGTACTGTGGCCCGTGTTACCGATGGAAACATTTACCCGCAGAAACACACCGCTATTGCAGGCGTCTCCAATATTGGATTGGATACGAACTGGTGCGGTCATCATTTTGCGCAGGCCAATTGGTATGCATTCGGCCGCCTTCGCCGATGCCTTGCAGAACGCGCTGGGCTCTACGCAGGTTCGCGCGCGCCTGCAGGCGCTGG
>JAGIAB010000130.1 GCA_017745135.1 Flavisolibacter sp. | reverse complement strand
TCAAAAATTCATCGCTCGATTGAAGTATGGGAGAAGGGGAACTCTACTGTGACAATAACAATTCCAACTACCCAAAAGGTGCTTAGGGTGGAATTGGGCAGCACGTATAATGTAGATTCAAACAAAGCCGATAATGTTTTTGTAGTACAATAAAGCCAGCGTGTTGTTTCAACAATATTTGTTTGGGATAGATCAGTATTCCGGCATAAAATTTCTTGCTATTATTTAAAAAGAAATTTATGGAACCACGCAATACAGGTAACGACAGGAATCAGCAAGGCAGGCATGAACATCCATTACCCGGGGAAATCAGTAAACAGGAAAAAGAGAAAGCCATCCGGGCTCATGATGAAGCTGAGAAAGATATGAATGAAGATGCTGAATTAACTGCCCATAGTCCTAATGATGATTTGGATGAAGGCGAAACCGCAAGATTGGGAGAAGATACCAACGATATTATTTAGGAATTGAAAGGCAGTGCTTAAGAATGGTTGGTTGAACAGGAAGTTCAGGTTCGCATTCAGCCGCATATTTACGGCACAGATTTTAGTGCTTTAACCACTCAACTAAACAAAATTTTCACCCTAAAAAACCAATAACTATGTCACGGCAGAACAGAAGTACAGCAAGAGACAGAAAAAGTGAAGAACCCAGGCGTGATGTTGCAGGAAGTAACGAACGTTATTCAAGACAAGACAGGGAAGCACCTCGTGATGAGCGGGAAAGAAATAAAACTGATCGTATAAGCGGCCTTGACAGATATCGTCTGAATGACCTCTATGAAAGGAGCAGTATATAACACTTGAGAAAGCTAATCCCTAAAAATTTCCACCCTCACAAAAGAAACAATAACGCCGGATGGCGAAGAGATTGCTTTTGTTGTAAGGCAATTGGAAAGTCATGATGTAAATGAAGAAACGGCTGCAGGTCGTGTAAATTTTTCCGGATGATAATGATGTTAAAAATGAAGTGTGCACTTCATCAAGTGATGAATGAATTCTAAAATCAACTGCTAATCTTTTCTTCCTGTTTCAATCTACAACGGCATAGTTTTTAGTCATTCTTTATAAAAGAACTATGGCAGAAAATACGTCCAAACAAAGAAAAAGCGAATCTCAAAAGATCTTCGAGCAAGCTGATAATGCGGGTCGCTTTTCCGGAAACGATACCGATGCGCAGGCTGCACGCCGCCAGGCAGAAGAGAATATCCGGATGGATGCACAATCTTCAGGAAAAGAACGGGACAAAAATGAAAATACTGATGCCGAGGCAAGAAGAGATGCTGCCCAATCGCAAGACTATAAAGGCGAGGCACAAAATGTAAACGATGATACGGGCAGGCCTTTAAGCAAAGAGGAAACGGACAAAGCCAGGAATAAAGCGAACGAAGGATGGAGGCAGGGAAGAAATGAAAGCTAATAAAAAAAGCACCAGATTTGTTTTTGATACCAGCCGAAGCCAATATTTACTTACTAACCCAGTGCTTTCGATTGAGTGACAAAGAATCTTTTGAAGGATCTGTGCCCGCAGATTTCTTTTGAAGGAACCCTGCGTCTCAATTGTATATTGAAGATACATCACTCAAACCTCCATTTCCAAATTTGCTTTCGCACTTGTTGTGCACTTTGTTATGCACATATAAAGGACGATATTTTAGTTGTATCCCATCGCAACAAATTATTGTGTTGAGCTAATATCATTATTTGATAAGCGTTCTTTCTGTTTCATCCAGTCTGAAAACTTCATTTCAAATTTGATTTCTCCCTTTCCATAAGTTCCAACTTCATTCCACCCCGCTCGTTTATAAAATACTTCTGCTCTTGTGTGGGGAGCAGTACTTAGCCAAACTGTTTTTTTGGTTTGTTCAAAATACCAATCCAGCATTATCCGGTGTAGTTTTTTACCAATGCCTCTGCCTTCGTATCCGGGATGAACAAACAGAGCCCAAATATTATTTGCCTGGATATCTGCAATGGAAAATCCAACAACACGGCCATCAATTTCACACACCCATCCTTTGCCTCTAATTGTGATGTAGTCTTCACAGTCTTTATCGCTTACTAATGCCGGATTGGACAACTGATTTTCTTTTACAGAGTTTCTCACTGCTTGAATCTGAGGGATATCCTGTATGATCGCTTCTCTGAAAATCATAGTCTCCACAAGATAAGAAGTGTGCATTTGTGTAATTATTTGGATGAATTGTTGCCAGGTCATTGGTAAGGCATTGGAATTAGCTACGGCAGGGCTGGCACAGTGATTGCCTGAATAGAAAAAACTTTTGAAATGAAAAAAATATTAATTGGTGCCTTGGTTTGCGCAGCAGTCGCCGGAGTGGTATACTATCTTCAGGATCCTGAAAAATTCAACGATACGGTTGGTGACCTGAAGAAAAAAGCTACAGATACTTTTGATAAAGTAAAAGATGGCCTGGGTAAAGCCCAACGCACAGCAACTGAAAATGCATAAGAATTTATGCTCGTCTTATAGAAGCGGCTCCTGGCCGCTTTTATTTTTTGTTTCTTGAAAACTATCAGTACTGGTTTTAATCCGAAATCCTAAACTCAAAATCCGAAATTTAATCTCCCTTATCTTTGCCCGCTATGACACAAGAAAAGCTGAACGATATGAGGTCCCGCCTGGGTGGACTGAGGAGGTTTCTTTGACCTCGATAACAGAAAAGATAAAATAGCACAGGACAAGCAACTTTCACTGGCTCCCGGATTTTGGGATGATAACCAGAGAGCCACTTCCATTTTAAAAGAGATCAAACTGAACGAGTATTGGGTAAACCTGTACGAGGAGGTAGAAACCGCCGTAGAGGATTTTGCTGTTCTGTTTGAGTTTTGGAAAGAAGGCGAGGGCAGTGAAGAAGATGTCAAACTTGCCTACGACAAGGCCCTACAGTCAATAGAGGAAGCCGAATTCAAAAGCACACTCAATCAACCCGAAGATGAGCTGCCTGCTGTAGTGCAAATCAATTCAGGTGCTGGCGGTACAGAAAGCCAGGACTGGGCTGAAATGCTGGCACGCATGTATCGCATGTACGGCGAAAAGCAAGGCTGGAGTGTTACCATTTTAGACTGGGTGGATGGTGATGGTGCGGGAATAAAAACCTGTACGATGCAATTTGATGGTCCTTTTGCTTATGGTTTTTTAAAAGCAGAAAGCGGTGTGCATCGCCTGGTGCGCATTTCACCTTTTGACGCCAACGCAAGAAGACATACTTCGTTCGCCTCAATATTTGTTTATCCTTTAGTAGATGATTCCATCAACATTGAGGTCAAGGACAGTGAAGTAAAAATGGAAACAGCCAGGAGTGGCGGTGCCGGTGGTCAAAACGTAAACAAAGTGGAAACGAAAGTTTTCCTTACGCATATCCCTACAGGCATTACGGTGGTTTGTCAAACGGAGAGATCACAAATAGGCAACCGCGAAAAAGCCATGCAAATGTTGAAGAGCCGTTTGTACGAAGAAGAGCTGCGCAAACGAGAGGAACTGAAAAACGCCGCCAATGCCAACAAGAAAAAAATTGAGTGGGGCTCGCAAATACGCAGCTATGTTTTCCATCCTTATAAAATGATCAAAGACCATAGAACGGATTATGAAGTTGGAAATGTTGGACCTGTTATGGATGGGGAATTGGATGGATTTATCAAAGCGTATTTGATGATGGAGAAGGAACTGGAAGCGTAATCCCCCTGTCCCCTTAAAGGGGATCCCGATAGCTATCGGGATAGGTCGAAGAGGCTTTTATTTGTTCGGTAGTTCTTTAAAGAAAGAAGTCAGAGGTCTGAGGTCAGAAGTCAGATGATGTTACTTTATTTGAGTAAGTTCTTTAAAATAAGAGGGATGATTGTGTAGTGAGCTTCATTACTACTATCATCGTTCGTTGTGTCACTCACTTGTGCTTCCGGTAATTCTATTGGGCCCCGATAGCTATCGGGGTGGAAGTATCATTACTAGCATTGAGCTCCAGAGGAGCGAAATGTTAATAGAGGATTGCACGGATAATGTTTCTCAGAGCTCCGTAGGAGCGTAACCTTGGTAGAGAAAAAAATCCACCAAGTGAATGCGGCTCCGTAGGAGCCGAACTTTACGATCATCGAATAAATGAATTATTGAGAGCAGTAGAAAAAGTTGTACAAGCAAGGGCTGTGCATGGATGGCCTTCCCACCGGGAAGGTCGGGATGGGCCGATGATAAGAATTACCAACCGTACAAGAGTGCGACGCAACAGAAGTCAAATAGTAGTAATGCAGATTGGCTCATCAAAACCACTATTCTAACCATAAGAAACAAAAATAAAGTTCATGCCTTACGAGTTCTAAACAACACATTTAAATAACACATTGAAAAATGAACCTTGGATATTTTAGTTACCCTTTACCCGTTAATGAACCTGTGCATAATTATGCGCCGGGTTCGCGGGAAAGAGAAGCCCTGAAAAAAACATTGCAGGAGCTGAAATCGAAACCAATGGACATGCCCATGTACATTGGTGGCGAAGAAGTGCGTACGGGAAAACTGCATGCTATACATCCGCCTCATGAACTTGCAGCTACAGTCGGACATTTTCATGCAGGCGATGAAACACATGTTCATAAAGCCATTGAAGCTGCTTTAACGGCAAGACAGGCATGGGCTGATATGAGTTGGGAAAACCGTGCAAATATTTTTTTACGTGCCGCTGACCTGATTTCTACAAAGTATCGGTACCACATGAATGGTACTACCATGCTGGGGCAAAGCAAAAATGCGTTCCAGGCAGAGATTGACAGTGCCTGTGAGCTTATTGATTTTTTGCGTTTTAATGTTCATTACCTGAGTGAAATTTATAAACAACAACCGATCAGTGCACCAGGCATGCACAACAGGTTGGAGTATCGTCCGCTGGAAGGATTTGTTTTGGCTGTAACGCCATTCAACTTCACAGCTATTGGTGGTAATCTTCCCACATCGGCAGCCATGTGTGGCAACGTGGTTGTATGGAAACCTGCCAACACACAGATTTATTCTGCGCAAATGTTCATGCGTATTTTAAAAGAAGCAGGATTGCCTGATGGTGTGATCAATTTAATTTATGTGGATGGTCCCACTATTGGTAAAGTTTGTTTTGCTCACCGGGATTTTGCAGGTGTTCATTTTACCGGCTCTACAGGTGTGTTTAACCAAATGTGGAAGACGATAGGAGAGAATGTTGCCAACTATAAATCGTATCCAAGAATTGTTGGTGAAACAGGAGGAAAGGATTTTGTGATCGCACACCGTTCTGCTGATCCGCATGTGGTTTCAACTGCCTTGCTCCGTGGTGCATTTGAATACCAGGGACAAAAATGTTCTGCTGCATCAAGGGCTTATATTCCTTCCAATCTTGCGAATGCTGTAAGGCAACTACTGATTGATGGTGTGAATTCGTTTAAGATCGGAAGCGTTGAAGATTTTGGAAACTTTATCAACGCGGTGATCGACGAAAAGAGCTTTGATAAAATTGCTTCTTACATTGATGGAGCGAAGAACGATGTGAATGCAAAAATTTTAGCAGGAGGGATGTATGATAAGTCGAATGGTTATTTCATTTATCCAACCATTATTGAGGCCCTTGATCCGAAATACGTAACCATGTGCGAAGAGATCTTCGGCCCTGTATTAACCATTCATGTGTACGATGAAAATAAATTTGAAGAGGCTTTAGAGTTGGTGGATACAACTTCTCCTTACGCTTTAACTGGTTCCATCATTGCCCAGGACCGCTATGCTGTTGAATTGGCCACACATAAACTAAGAAATGCTGCCGGCAACTTTTATATTAATGATAAACCTACCGGTGCTGTTGTTGGCCAGCAACCTTTTGGTGGCGCAAGAGCAAGTGGAACCAACGATAAAGCAGGTTCTCAACTAAACTTATACCGCTGGTTAAGTGCAAGAACGATCAAAGAAACATTTGTGCCTCCGACTGATTATCGTTATCCATTTCTGAGAGGAGAAAGTGAAGGCATTTAATCCAAATAAAAAAGGTGTTCAAACGAACACCTTTTTTTATTAAGTAATTGAAAAAATTACTTTTTAGAACCAGGCAGGTGAATTTGGAAACCAACGTTCACGCCAAATGCGTTCTCACGGTCATCAACATTTTTGATTTTAGTTGAGTTGTAACCTACAGCAATTTCCAATGCAGTTGCTGGTGTAAGGAAAATAGCAGGACCTGCTTTAATTCCCAACTGAGTAAAGTTTGATTTGCTGTCAACAACGCCACTTTCGTATTTGTTTTGACCAAATCCAAAGCTTGCATCAGCAAACAAATTTACTTTTTGTGTGGCAGGCAGGAAGTAGTATCTAACAAAAGGCGCCAGGCTGAAACCAGAATTTTTAGATTCTGTTGAGCCAAACTCGCTTTTAGAGGAAGATACTTGTGCTCTCAATCCACCTGCAAAACTGTTGATAAAGAAATAACCAGCGTTTGGAGCTAAGCTAAAGCTTGTTGTTTTGTAATCACCTTGTTTTTGTGAAGAGAAACCTGCATCACCACCAAGCATCCAGTCGCCTTTGTTGATGTTGCTTTGAGAGAACGCTGCACTTACTGATCCCATCAATAGGGTCGCGAATAAAACTTTCTTCATTTCCATTTTCATTTTAAGGTTTAAAATCGGCCGCAAATGTATGGGGAGAATTGAATGGAAGCAAAGAAGAAAAATTTTTTTGTTTCAAAATTTTCACTTGATGAAACTGATTGATTTTCATTTTGATTGATCCATTTTGAAAAATAAAATTGAGTAACGTAACAATACAAAGCAGAACCACTTTGTTTGTTTTTTGTTGAATGTGAGGATTACGAGTAAATCTTTTGAGCTGTCTGTTGTGTCATAGTGGTTTCAATTAAAAAACTGGAGACCGTCAGTTTTTTTGTATTGCACCCTATTCGAATAATTACTAAGTCGAATGTTAAAAATACGATCCGGTAAAATCGGGCAATAACCACATAAATTATTGCATATAGTAGAAACACTTTGAATTCTTATTTGTAAAAATATCTTTGTTCTTTATTAACCAAATTCACAACTCTATGAAGAAAATTACGTTCAGTATCCTATTCTTAAGTGCAGTAATTATTTCTAATGCACAAACCTTCAAACCATTTAAAGTAGATGTTAGTACCGGCTATGCTATTCCTGGTGGAAAGGGAGCTAAAGGCGGTGTATTATTCGCCGTCGAACCTAAGTATGCAGTGATCCCTAACTTATCAGTGGGCTTGCGTTTTGAAGCAGCAGTTATGGCTCGTGGCTTTGCTGATCAAGCCGGAAGTAATAGCGAAGTAGATGTAAAAGCTGCAGGATCTTATCTTGCTACCGGCGATTATTATTTTACTGAAAATACGGTTCGTCCATTTGCCGGTGCCGGTGTAGGTATCTTCTCTTTAGCAAGTGCTTCTGCCAATGACAATAGTGCATCAGTTGGCACTGGTTCTAAATTCGGCGGCCTTTTAAGGGCCGGTGTTGAAATTAGTCACTTGCGTCTTGGACTTGAGTACAACCTGGTGCCTGCTACAACAGTAACCGTTCATGATGGTAGCAGTACGTATGAAGGCAAGGCTAAAAATGGTTATATGGGCATTAAGATCGGTGCTGTGATTGGTGGTGGAAGAATCAAAAAATAAGAGACTTTCTCCACTTACTATTCATATTTTTTAAAGGTCGCATCATTGCGGCCTTTTTTTTGTTCTATGGAACGAAAAAATACACTTATGAAAAAGATCAGCTTGTTTTTGTGTGCTTTAGTTTTTTCGTTTGCCCTATACGCACAAAATGGTTCGATGGGTTTAAAAGCCGGAGTAAATATTTCTAATTTAAGTAACAGTAGCGGCTACAATATGGGCTCAAAAGTAGGGTTTCATGGCGGTTTGTTGGCGCACATTCACCTGGTTCCTTCATTAGCCCTTCAACCCGAAGTTATGTATTCCAGCCAGGGAGCTAAATACACAACCAGCGATGGGAATGAACATACGCTTTCGCTGAATTACGTGAACATTCCATTACAACTGCAATACATG
>JAGIAB010000012.1:1759-22381 GCA_017745135.1 Flavisolibacter sp. | reverse complement strand
TCGCTGCGCAATGCAAAAAAATAAACATACAAAGCGTACCAAGAAACAGTTTCTCAAAAGGGAAGGTATGTAACGTTTCGTATGTTCAAAATAAGTACAGGCCTTCCCGAACGGGAAGGCCTTTTAATTTTAAACTTAAAATAAATTAAAAATGAAAGTTTCAGTCGTTGGCGCCACCGGCCTTGTAGGTACAAAAATGTTGCAGATTCTTGCTGAAAGAAATTTCCCTGTTGATGAACTTATTCCTGTTGCTTCTGAAAACTCAGTAGGCAAGGAAATAGAATTCAAAGGAAAGAAATACAAGGTGGTAAGTATGGACGATGCCATTGCTGCAAAGCCGCAGGTAGCCCTGTTTTCAGCAGGCGGAGGTACTTCGCTGCAATGGGCGCCAAAATTTGCAGAAGCAGGAATTACTGTAATTGACAATTCTTCTGCATGGAGGATGGACCCGGCAAAACCGTTGGTGGTACCTGAAGTAAATGCTGATGTATTGACTCCAAACGATAAGATCATTGCCAATCCAAACTGTTCTACCATTCAAATGGTGGTTGCCCTTCAGCCGCTGCACAAAAAGTATAAGATCAAAAGAGTGGTGGTATCTACCTATCAAAGCGTAACCGGTACCGGTAAAAAAGCGGTTGACCAGTTGTTCAACGAAAGAGATGGCAAAGAAGGAGAGATGGCTTATAAATACCAGATTGATTTGAATGCTTTACCCCAGATCGATGTATTCCTCGACAATGGTTACACCAAAGAAGAAATGAAAATGGTGAATGAAACCATAAAGATCATGGGAGATGATTCCATCCGGGTAACGGCAACTACGGTTCGTATACCGGTAATGGGCGGACATAGCGAAAGCGTAAACCTTGAATTTGAAAATGATTTTGACCTGAACGAAGTAAGGCAAATCTTAAGTGAAGCTCCTGGTGTTATTGTACAGGATGATCCTTCAAAACAAATCTACCCCATGCCTTTATGGGCTCACGAAAAAGACGAAGTATTTGTAGGAAGAATTCGTCGTGATGAAACCCAGCCAAACTCTTTGAACATGTGGATCGTTAGCGATAACCTTCGCAAAGGCGCAGCAACCAATGCCGTGCAGATCGCTGAATATTTAGTGCAGAAAGGAATTTTAAAAGAGCAAAAAGCAACTGCAGCAGTATAAGACTAAGGGTTAGTAATATAAAGGCGGTAGTTTTTCTACCGCCTTCTTTTTTTCGAAACTTTTTATCGCCTTTTCCGGTAAGGAAAATGTTTTCCGAAATTGTCCGTGATGTTGTCAATGACTCTTTCTGATGAAACGTTGTAACTGGCACTTCCCCTGTAGTCATCATTCCACAGGGTTTGGTTGTCGCTGATAACATTGCACGAAGCATACATATCGTTTGTTTTGTTTGGAACATTCGGAATGTACTTTCCAACATTTCCAATTTGATTCAATACCTGCTGACCATAATCCACTCCTAAAGAAGCCAGATCACTCATGTATCTTTTCTTTTGAATACGCATACGAACAACCGCATCTACTCCTAAAATTTTGGCGAGTTTTTTATCGTCCTGTTTCCATGAATTGCGGATGGAAATGTTGTTGTCTTCTAACAATTTTTCAGTAGTGCTTATATCCTGTACCCCAACAGCAGTATAGTATCTTCTGTCGTTGGCATAGCGCAGAATACTGTTAAAGAGATAATTCTGGAACATGCGGCTTTCGTTTTCTTCGATCTTTGAAATGTCTTCTGCACTTAAATCCTTTGGCTGTGTTCCGGTAAAGATCATTTCTGCAGGAAGTACCGCAATTATCTTGTGGCCGGCTGTTTTTTGATCAAAATAAGAGACTGCATAATGTTTGCGGGAGCAGGCAGTAAGTAATAATATGGATAGGAAAGCAATGCTTAAACAGGGTAGAATTTTTTTCATAAGTAACAGTTTTGTACTACAACGTTAATGCACACACATTTTATTTCATAGTGCCTTAACATTTTTTATTGTTGAAGCATTGCAAAAGCTTATCGGCTAACTGTACTCATTGAAATTGATCCACTTGCAGCAATATTCTTTCTTTTTTAAACAGGCATTATAAATTCTCTATTCACTATCCAGTGAGCGATTGATAAAGTTCAACAGTGGCTGCAAGGCTTCAAAAGCTGCAACTGTTTTTTTATGTAAAGTCGCTTTAGTCAGTTCTTCATCGCCGATCTGTGTTTCGGCAATCAGGCTTTTTAGTTTCAAATAATCAATAGCCGGATTGTCCTCTTCATATCCTTTGGGCATACGGCTTAAGCTCATGTCTTCGCCTTTGTACAAATCGCCGTAAATTTTTTTGAAGTTTTTGTTTTTTATGATGGATTGGAATTCCTCCCAGTTGTAATCAATTTCCTGTCTTACTTTTTTTAAGTTCTCAGGTTCGGGTTGCCACAGGCCGCCGCCAATAAAACTATTACCCGGTGCCAAATGAAAATAATAACCTGCATAGATTGATTTTTTCCCGCCCCTGCAAATAAATGCGCCGAAGTTTTCTTTATAAGGCCGTTTGTCTTTGGAGAAACGGATATCCCTGTTGATGCGAAACTGGCAGTCCTTTGCAGTTAATCCCGTAATGGTAGTATCCGATTTTTGTACTGCATCAATTACTAACTGAATGAAGTTGGAAAAATCAATTCGTGCGGCCTCATATTGTGCACGGTGAGCATCGAACCAGGGTTTATTATTGTTCTTTTTAAGTTGGGAAATAAATTTTAAAGTTTGTGGCTCTAACATAAGATGAAGATAGTTCAAAGTCTATAGTTCAAAGCCGGAGATTCCACCCTATTTGCAGAACAGGTTTTAAAATATAAATTAGTAAAGCAAATTTTTTAATGGGCGATTACAAAGATCTTATTGTCTATCAGAAAGCGTATAGGCTTGCAATGGATATTTTCCATATTACAAAGTCGTTTCCAGCAGACGAAAAATATTCGCTATCCGATCAGATTAAAAGATCTTCCCGTTCAGTTTGTGCAAATCTTGCTGAAGCCTATCGCAGAAGAAAATATAAAGCTCATTTTATTTCCAAACTTACAGACTCCGAAACGGAAAACACAGAAACAGAAGTTTGGATTGATTTTTCAAAAGACTGTAACTATATAAACTCTGAAACCTATACTGATCTTTTTAGTCGAAACGCTGAAGTGCGTAAAATTATTTTTTACATGATTAATAACCCTGATAAATTCATGTAGGAAATTTAAGAGTTAGAGAGAATGACTTTGAACTTTCAACTTTGAACTCTGAACTTCACATCTCTTTCCCATTTTCTTTTCGGTGTTCCTTGTGCTTTAATGACCGTCCAACTGTTTGCTTCGGCTTTTGCCAATAAGCGCTTACGCAATTGTCTTGGATAGAAAATTTTCAGGCAGGTTTTGAAATGTGAGTATTGCGGAAGAAGCCCGATTTGTGCAAGGATTTCATAGGTAGAAGCGCCACACCTCATACCAAATACAGCGTAGCAATAGGGAACTTCTTTTGAATAAACAGAAGTGATGCTATCGAGTTTTTGTTTTTGATGCTGGGAAACAGGAACAATAATGGTGGCTGTTTTTAAACTGTCTTCTTTTGTCTTCATCACACTCCAGAATTCTTCTTCAGTTGCTATTTTATAAACACTATTATTTTTTTTGCCGTTGAAGATTTTATTTTTACCGGTTTTCTCAAAGCTGTAAAATTCTCCGCTGTTGCCTTCAATACCTACATGTCCTCCCAATACTCCTCCAAACCATTTTTTCTCAGTATCCTTGTGTTTTTTTAAGGGCCGGGAGCCATAAATAAATTGTACTTTAATTAAGGAGGAATCCTGGGAGTAGGATGCAACAGAGGACAGGCTGAAACAAAATAAAATAAGCCAACGCATTTTCATAGCTGTGTGAAGATAGACAGTTAATGGCTTGGACGGTTGCATGAAGTAATGATTCTTACACAATGCTCACCAGAGTTACCGAACGATGCAGTGAGTGATCATCGCCTGTCAGGCGAGACAGGCACAACCGGTGTTGATAATAGCAATAAAGATGGTTACAAAATCAAATTCTTCCCCAGTTCTCTCCGCTTTTAATTCTGTACATGGTCATCTCGCTTACGTTGTATTGGTCGGCTAATTGTTTTATGGTTAACCGGCGTGTTTTTTTATTGAGCTGATCTTTGATTCTTCGAACCTGGGTAGCGGTTAATTTCAATCCAACTTCGCGATTGGCCTGCCGTTTTTTGTAAGCCACTTTTGCCGGACTTTTTTGCTGGTGCTCGATCATCCTTTCCAAGGTTGCCCACTCCAGGTTTTTTACGGCATTGTCGAGCTTGTTGTGATTTTTATGAATCACGTATTTATATTTGGAAGAAGGCCGCTTTAAAAAAAGTTTAGCGATCTCGCGATGGATGTAAAGCGTTCCTTTATGCCCCGGACGATGAAGATTTAAAGTGCGGTATCCTGTGGTTAAAGAACCATTCAGCAATTTTCCATCCTTCAATACATCCTCTTTGTAACTTGCTATGCGGCCCATTGACGATACAGCATACCTGTTACGCAATTCCTTGCTTCCGCTAAAAGTCAGAGGCTTCCAAACTTCACCAGCCAGCTTTTTAATCATGATACAATATTTACAGGGAATCCAGTGGTCCTGCAAAATTTCATAAAAATTTTATGCCGACATTATCCTTTATTGATCATTTTTATAAACTGGTCTTCGGAAATGATCTTGATCGTAGTAATCTTTTTTGCTTTTTCGAGTTTGCTGCCGGCATCTTCACCTACTACCAAATAGTTAAGCTTGCTGCTTACGCCTGATAAAATGGTTCCCCCGTTTTGTTCTACTATTTCTTCTGCTTCGCTCCGTTTCAGTTTAGATAGCGTACCTGTAAACAGGAAACTTTGCCCCTCCAAACTGCCGCCCGAGGTAAAATCTTTTTTCTCGTTCTTCAATTGTAAGCCTATGCTTTCCAGTGCCTGGATGAGTTCTATATTTTGACGGTTGCTGAAAAACTGAACAACGCTGCCTGCCACTTTAGGCCCAACGTCTTCTAAATTTTGTAGCGCTTCTTCATCAAAATTTTGAAGATCGAGCAAATGGTCAACTGCATGAGCAAGGGTTTTAGCCATGGTTTCGCCAACATAACGGATGCCCAATGCGAAAATTAAACGGTGCAGGGGTTGCTTTTTTGAAGCCTCAATAGCAGTTTTAAGGTTATCGATCGATTTTTTTCCAAAACCTTCTAACTGGCCAATTGCTTCATAGTCCAGTTGATAGATCTGGGGAAGAGAAGTAAGCAATCCAAGTGTGTAGAATTTTTCAATAATAGCTGTGCCCAACCCACGAATATCCATGGCATCCTTCGATGCAAAATGGATCAGCCGCTCCAGCACCTGTGCGGGACAGTTAATATTGATGCAACGCCACGCTGCTTCGTCTTCCGACTTGAATAATTCAGTACCGCAGGAAGGGCAATGCCTGGGGAATTTTATCGGCTTTTCATCACCGTTGCGCAATTCGGTCAATGGTTTTACAATGTAGGGAATCACATCCCCTGCTCTTTCAACAAGTACCGTATCGCCAATTCGAATATCTTTTTCACGAATCACATCCTCGTTGAAGAGTGAAATGGACCTTACAGTAACGCCACCTATATGAACGGGTTCTATTTTGGCAACGGGCCCAATGTTTCCTGTACGTCCCACCTGGTATTCTACTCCAATTAATTTACTGGTAGCCTGTCTTGCTTTGAATTTATAGGCTATGGCCCAGCGTGGGTGGTGAGACGTCATTCCCATTTTATCCTGCAATTCGAAATTATTCACCTTGATCACCATTCCATCAATTTCGTAGGGAAGCTCGTCACGCTGGTTCTCAAATTCCACACAATAATCGATAACGGCTTCAATTCCTTTTAAAACTTTTTTCTCTTTATCAGGACTTCTGAAACCTAAGTCCCAAAGCATTTCCAGGGTTTGTGAATGCGAATGCAGGTCTTCAGCGCCTTTTTTCAAAGTGTAATAACTGACATGATAAACGAAGGCTTCCAGTTTTCTTCTTCTTACTTCAAGAGGGTCTTTAATTCGCAATGTCCCTGCAGATGCATTGCGTGGATTTGCCAGGGGCGCCAACCCTTGTTCGGTCAATGACTCGTTGAATTTTTTGAAATTGTCTTTATTGATCAAAACCTCTCCGCGGATTTCTACGGTTTGCAAACCATAATCAGAAAATTTTGCAGAGAGAGGAATTGTCCGGATTTGTTTAATGTTTGGTGTGATGTCATCACCCTGTACACCATCACCTCTTGTGGCTCCTCTTACAAGGTGATCGTCTTCGTAAATCAGGGAGATGCTGGCGCCGTCGAATTTGGGTTCAACGCAATATTCAATTTCTTTCAGGCCGGTAAGTTCTTTTGCTTTTCTGTCGAAATCAATCAGGTCTTCGCTGTTGTAAGAGTTGTCGAGCGAAAGCATAGGAACCAAGTGCTGAACAGTCGGAAATTCTTTGGTCAATCCTTTGGCAACACGTTGAGTTGGAGAATTCGGAACAATCAGATCAGGATTTTCTTTTTCAAGCGCTTCTAATTGCTTGTATAAACTATCGTATTCAAAATCGGAAACCAGCGGATCGTTTTGGATGTAATAACGATGTTCATGAAAACGCAAAACTTCCCTGAGGTCTTCAATTTCTTTGGCAGAAATGTTTTCTGTTTTTATTTTTTTCAGGAACGCAGTGGTTTTCGCCTGAAGTTCTTTGGTTCGGTCATTAGCCATAATGGTGTAAAAATAGGGGCTTAAAAAATTTCTTAAGTAATATGTACTTCGGACACATTAATAATATTATCTTAGTTTCAGAATTTGTTTGCTTATGAAGAGAATGCTGCTACTGCTTGTGGCCACTACTGCCTGTATTTTTGCCAATTCCCAGTTGCTTACATGGTCGCCTGCTTTTCCAAAGGATAACGACAATATTACGATTACGGTTGATGCTGCCAAAGGCAACCGCGGGTTGATGGGTTTTGCCGGTAACGTATATGTGCATGTCGGGGCTATTACCAACTTGAGTTCTAGTCCCGGCGATTGGAAACATGCGCCATTTACATGGGGTTCAACAGAGGTTGCAGCATTGGCTACGTCTTCCGGAACAAATAAATGGTCGTTCACAATTAATAACCCCCAAAGCTTTTTTAACCTGTCAGCGGGTGAAGAGATCAAATACATTGCTATTCTTTTCAGACAGGGAAATTGTACCAATTGTGCAGCTCAAAGAAATGCTGACGGCAGCGACATGTACGTTCCTGTTTACACAAATGCTTTGTCGGTGCGGATTGATCAACCGGCGTCGGAGCCAAAATATGTTCGTGTGCCGGAGCAACAGAGCTGGACTGTTGGAACTGCTTTTTCAATCACAGCAAATGCGAGTAAGCTTTCTGCAATGAAGTTGTATCATAATGGAACTGTAATCGCCTCTCAAACCAATACGCAAGCGCTTTCCGGGAATTCAACCGTTACAGCAATTGGAAACCAGCAAATTGTTGCCGAAGCAAATGATGGCACCACAACAAAATATGATACACTCAACATTTTTGTTTCTCCGGCAAGTTCACCAGTAGTGGCTTTGCCTGCGGGAGTAAGAGACGGTATTAATTATGAGCCGGGAGATACATCTGTAACATTAGTATTGCGGGCACCGGGCAAAAACAAAGCAACAATAATTGGCGATTTTAATAGCTGGACCCAGAATGCCAATTTCATTATGAACAAAACTCCTGATGGGAAATTTTTTTGGCTTCGTCTTCATCCACTGACTGCAGGAACCGAATATGGGTACCAGTATATTGTTGATGATACCATCAAGATCGCGGACCCTTATGCGGAAAAAATTTTAGACCCTTCCAATGATCAATTCATCACTTCAACTACCTACCCAAACCTCAAGCCTTATCCTGCAGGTCAAACTGGTATTGTGAGTGTATTGAAAACAGCGGAATCGGCATACAACTGGACCGTGAATAATTTTACCAGGCCGGACAAAAGAAGTCTTGTTATTTATGAATTGCTGGTAAGGGATTTTGTTGCTGCCCATGATTGGAAAACAATTACCGACAGCCTGAATTATTTGAAGAAGCTTGGCATTAATGCCATTGAAATCATGCCTTTTAATGAATTCGAAGGCAACCTTAGCTGGGGATACAATCCTGATTTTTATTTTGCTCCCGACAAATATTATGGAACAAAAACTTCATTGAAAACATTTATCGATTCCTGCCACAGGAAAGGAATTGCTGTGATCATGGATATTGCATTGAACCATTCTTTCGGTTCTTCGCCCATGGTTCAGTTGTATTGGGATGCTGTAAATAATCGTCCGGCAACCAATAATCCCTGGTTCAATCCTGTTCCCAAACATGCCTTTAATGTTGGCTACGACATGAACCACGAAAGTGCTGACACGAAATATTATTTTGGAAGAATAGTAGAGCATTGGTTGCAGCAGTATAAGATTGATGGATTCCGTTTTGATCTATCCAAAGGATTTACACAAACTCAAACCTGTGATAACAGCGGCAATAGTTGCAATGTAGGCGCATGGAGCAATGCCGACGCTTCAAGAATTGCAATTTGGAAAGCCTACTACGATACACTCCAAAACAAATCGGCGGGGTCTTATGCCATCCTTGAACATTTTGCAGATAATGTTGAGGAAAAACAACTGGCAGACTATGGAATGTTGCTCTGGGGCAATTTAAATTACAATTATAACCAGGCTACTATGGGTTATAGTACCGATTGGGATTTTTCAAATGGAATTTATTCTGTCAGAAGCTGGACAAAGCCACACTTGGTAACCTATATGGAAAGCCACGATGAAGAAAGAATTGTGTACAAGAATATCAATTTCGGAAATTCGTCTGGCAGTTATAATGTAAAAGACAGCACAACGGCGTTGAAAAGAATGGAATTGGGAGCCGCATTTTTTTTTACCATCCCCGGACCTAAAATGATTTGGCAGTTTGGAGAACTGGGATATAACTATTCTATAAATACCTGCGGCAACGGGTCGGTTGATAACAATTGCAGGTTATCTTCCAAACCCATTCGCTGGGATTATTTAAATGATGCAAGAAGAAAAAGTATCTACAACACTTACAGCAGTTTGATCAACCTTCGTTTTCACCCTTCGTATAAAGATGCATTCATTACCGGAACCATTGAACGCAGTTTGAATGGAGGAGTAAAATGGATAAAACTTTCTTCAGGTGATAGTTCTCACCTGCTGGTTGTTGGAAATTTTGATGTGACTCCTCAAAACGCAAACGTTACATTCCAAACTTCAGGAACATGGTACGACTATCTCAACAACGTAACGTTTGCATCCGCAGGTGGTGCGCAAGCTATTTCATTACAGCCCGGAGAGTTTCATGTATACGTCAATAGAAACATAAATAACCTTAGTGTTACACCTGTGTCGAATATTCCATGGAATGGAACGGACCTGCAGGCTAAAGCCTATCCCAATCCAACACCATCAGATTTTACAGTAGAACTCAATTTGCCACAAAGCAGCAAGGTGCAGGTTGACCTATATTCCGTATCAGGTCAGTATATTGCTACATTACACAACGGTTTTCTAATAAAAGGCACACATCCTTTAGCATTGAACAGAAAAGCAATTTCAAAGGGAAGTTATTATTTGAAGATCACTACCAAAACAACAACCAAAACCATTCAAGTTACATTTCAATAAAAAAGAAGTATGCAAAAATTACGATTAAAAAGTGCGGAGATTGAAAAAAGTACCCATCTCGAATTTTTTAAAATCGCTTTATCCGTAGACTGTGTCATTTTCGGTTATGATAAAAAGAAACTAAAGGTTCTTGTTTTTGAATCGGATTTCGAAGAATATGCAAACATGCTATCCCTTATTGGAGATTTAGTGCAGCCGGAAGAAGACCTTGAAGAAGCGCCTTACAGGATACTGAGGGAAAGAGCAGGTTTGCATGATGTGTATATGGAGCAGGTTTATACATTTGGAAGTGTTAGCCGGCATCCATCGGGCAGAGTAATTACCACCGCTTATTTTTCCCTGGTTGATATCAAAACTCATAAACTGCCGGCAAGCGAAACCAATCTTCACTGGCATGATGTAGATGACATCTCTCAAATGGCATTTGATCATAAAATAATTCTGGATACCTGCCTTACCCGTTTAAGAGAAAAAATCCTGGAATATCCGATCGTTTTTAATCTTTTACCCGAAAAGTTTTCGCTGCGTGAATTACAGGATTTGTATGAGGCTATTTTGGGTGTTGAATTGGACAGGAGAAATTTCAGGAAGAGAATTACTCTCAAAAATTGGTTGGTTGATTTGAACGAAATGGAAGAAGATGTACCCCACCGCCCTGGTAAACTTTATAAACTGAAAAAGCAGTTAAAGAGTAATGGTAAGCCATTAAGGCTTAAAGAACAGAATTTGGTTATTTAGGCAGTAAGGGTAGTTGTTAGGTTCATCTATTTCTTAAAAGAATCTTAAGAATTCTTTTTTGGAATTTAAAAATGACTTATTATTGTGTGCCTAATACACATTAACTGCCTTTAAAGCTTGCTTAATAAATTTTGAATTGCTTATGAATATGAGAAAATTACTCTACGCAATTGGAGTGCCTGTGCTCCTTTTTTTCTCCTTCGTCGGCTTTGCCCAGGATAAATTAATAACAGGAAGAGTTACAGATTCTACTGGTAATGGAATCGCTAATGTTTCGGTTACTGTAAAAGAAGCACCCTCACGAGGAACAACCACTGCCCCGGATGGCCGCTTTTCAATTTTAGTTCCGGCTAAGGCATCAACCCTTGTTTTCAGTTCTGTAGGCTATGCTTACATGGAAATACCAATCAGTGGGAACACAGTGAATGCAATCCTGCAGTCGGGTACTTCTGACTTAAACACAGTTGTGGTAGTTGCGTACGGAACCCGCAGAAAAGGTGATTTAACAGGTGCAGTAACTTCAGTTACTGCTAAAGATTTTCAGAAGGGAAATATTAATTCATCGGAACAATTATTAATTGGTAAGGTTGCCGGCCTGCAGGTAACTACAGGTGGTGGCGCTGCCGGAGGCGGTAGTACTATACGCATTCGGGGTGGGGCCTCGTTAAATGCTTCAAACGATCCACTCATTGTAATTGATGGTGTTCCCGTAGAAGGAAATGGTATTCCGGGATCGGCCAATTTGCTGAATACCATCAATCCAAATGATATCGAGTCAATCAGTGTATTGAAAGATGCTTCTGCAACGGCTTTATATGGTTCAAGGGCATCCAATGGTGTGTTGATCATTACCACAAAAAAAGGAGCCAGCGGTAAATTTCGATTTAATTATAACACCCAGTTATCAAGCGGAATAATTACCGATAAAGTGGATGTACTGAATGGAGATCAGATCCGCAAAATCATTAATGACAATGCAGCGGCAACCGGAAGCAATACTTTCCAAAAATTGTTGGGTAGTGCAAATACTGACTGGCAAGACCAGATCTATCAGAATGCAATTGGCTTTGATAACAATATCAGTGCTTCGGGATCGGTGCAAAATATTCCTATAAGAGCTTCTGCCGGTTACCTTACCCAAGATGGTATTCTTAAAACAAATCACTTCAATCGTCTTTCGGGAGCTTTGAATTTATCTCCCAGATTTTTAAACGATTATTTATCGATAAATGTGAACCTTAAAGCAACGCAAACTAAAAACAGGTTTGCCGATGAAGGTGCAGTTGGTGCTGCAGCCTCATTTGATCCTACCCAGGATATTCATTCGGGAAATAAATATGGAGGCTACTTCGAATGGCTGGATGCCAATGGTAAACCTATTGGCACCAATGGCGGTTCTTCTCAGCCCAACCCAATCAGTTTATTGCAATTCAGAGATAACAGATCGACTGTAAACCGGTTTATTGGAAATGCGCAAATAGATTATAAGCTTCATTTCTTTCCCGATCTGCATGTGCTGCTCAACGTTGGTATGGACCGGACAAAAGGTTCAGGAAATGATAACATTGATTCCCTCCTCGTTACCAATGCAAATACACTGGGCCAGTTCGCATATTATGAGCAAAGCAAATCAAACACATTGATTGATGCACAGCTATTTTATGCAAAAGATCTGAAAAGCATCAAAAGCAAAATTGACGTATTGGTTGGTCACAGCTACCAGGATTTTTATACTGAGGTAAAGAACTTTCCAAAATTCAGTCAAAAGGGAGATACCATCAAAGCGACCATACCTACTTTTTTGACAGATAAACCACAGAACAGGCTTGAATCTTATATTGGCCGGTTAAACTTCACCTATAATAATAAATACCTTTTAACAGCATCGGTAAGAAGAGATGCCAGTTCAAGATTTTCGAAGGACAACCGGGTGGGCTATTTTCCGGCCGTTGCCTTAGCCTGGAAGTTAAAAGAGGAGTTTTTCCTGGGTAGTAACGCTGTGTCAGATCTTAAATTAAGATTGGGATGGGGACAAACAGGCCAGCAGGATGGAATAGACAACTACGCTTACTTACCAAGATATTCTCCAAGCTATGATAATGCGCAATACCAGTTTGGGGATGCTTATTATCATCTTTACAGGCCTGCGCCTTACGATGAAAATATAAAATGGGAGAGCACCACCACTACTAATATCGGATTGGACTTTGCTTTTTTGAATAACAGGATATTCGGTAGCCTGGATGGGTATTTCAAAAAGACTAAAGATCTGCTGGCAACTGTAGATGTAGCGCCGGGTTCTAATTTTAATATCAGTCTTACTACCAATGTTGGCAATATTGAAAATAAAGGAGTAGAATTTGTATTGAATACTGTCCCCGTCAAAAATCGTTTTGTAACCTGGGATTTTGGATTCAATGTCACCTATAATGAAACAAAGGTTACCAACCTGACAAAAAGAAATGATCCTAATTTCCCTGGATTTGATGTTGGAAAAATTGCAGGTGGTACCGGAAACTACATTGGCAAAATCACTGTTGGCTCTGCTCCTTATTCATTCTTTGTTAAGAAGCAAGTATATGGTAAGGATGGCAATCCGATAGATGGCCTATATGAAGATATCAACAGAGATGGCGTTGCCGACGATCAATATTTGTACAAGAAACCTGCACCGGACGTATTGCTTGGTATCAATTCACAAGTGTCGTACAAAAAATGGAATTTGGGCGTAGCATTCCATGGCGCTTTTGGAAACTATCTGTACAACAACTATGCTGCTGGAAATGGAGTGTTGAATGCTATTAAAGATCCTCAAACATTTATCAGGAATGCTTCGGCAGATTACCTGGTAACGATGTTTAATAACCAACAATATTTTTCAGACTACTACATACAAAATGCTTCTTTCCTCAGGTGGGATAATATCAATCTTGGTTATAACCTTGGAGCTTTTACAAAAACAAATGTAAGAGCAAGACTAAGCGCAACTGTTCAGAATGTAGCTGTATTTACTAAATACAACGGTCTTGATCCTGAAAATTCCAGTGTAACAGGAATAGACAACGTTATCTATCCGCGTCCAAGGATTTTCTCACTGGGTATTAACCTTGATTTTTAAAAATTAAAACGATTTCCGTCATGATAAATAAATTATTCACCAGGATTTTGCTGGTAACAGCATCTGCGGTTTTACTGTATTCCTGTGCAAAAAAATTAGATTTATTTCCTACAAATGACCTAACCCCTGACAAAGCCTATGCTAATGCAGCAGCGTATAAAAACGTATTAGCAAAAGTGTATGCTTCTCTTGCTTTGGGAGGAAATGGCGGCCTTGCCACAGATGGTGTAGGAAACCCCGATATTTCCGGAGGTTTGGATGAAGGTTCGCAAATCTCTTTCATTCGTCCTTTCTTTAATTGCCAGGAATTGCCTACCGATGAAGCGATGTGCGGCTGGAATGATCAGACCATTAAAGATTATCACAATTTTAAATGGACCCCTGCAGATCCATTTCTGAAAGGAATGTATGCAAGGCCTATCTGGAACATCACCTTAATTAACGAGTATCTCCGTGAATCGACTGATGAGAAATTAGCATCACGTGGAATTACCGGAACAGATGCTGCAGATATAAAGAAATCAAGAGCTGAAGTAAAATTTCTCCGTGCATTTAATTACTGGATAATGATTGACCTGTTTGGTAAATCAACTTTCATCACTGAAGAAAATACAGTTGGCACTAAACTACCTAAAGAAATCAGCCGGAAGGACCTGTTCACTTATATTGAAACTGAATTAAAGGGTATTGAAAATGAGATAGCTCCGGTTAAAACAGCCATTTACGGAAGAGTGGACCAGGGTGCCGTGTGGGCTTTGTTAGCAAGATTATACCTGAATGCCGAAGTTTATACGGGAACAGCCAAATGGAATGAAGCCATTACCTATGCTAAAAAAGTAATTGATGGAGGCTACCAGTTAATTCAAACGCCGGTCAATAGTTACAGTGGATATGAGCAGTTATTTATGGCAGATAATGAAAAATGTAAGAACGAATTCATTTTCGCCGTAGAGTGTGATGGCATGACGCTCAAATCTTATGGTAACACTACTTTCTTCGTTAATGCAGCAAGTGCAGGCGACAAAGCTGATTTCTTTAAAGAAGGTTCCAGCGGTTGGAAGGGATATGTAGCTACCAAAGGATTGGCAGATCGGTTTCCTGATTTAAGCGGAGCTACTGATAAAAGAGCCTTGTTTACTACTTCTGCATATGGCACCAGTAACTTAACCATCCCATCTCAAGAGCAGGAGCTTTTGTTTTCCGGAGGTTTGCACATCAAAAAATATATAAACAAACGTATGGATGGAGGAGAGGTAAGAGATGTTACACAAAGAACTTTTGCTGATATCGATTTTCCTGTTTTCCGTTTGGCAGAGATGTACCTGATTTATGCTGAAGCAGTAGTAAAAGGTGGTACCGCCGGAGATGCTGCAACTGCACTTAACTATGTAAATATTCTAAGAACAAGAGCGTATGGTGGAAGCACTTCAGGTAATATCACTGCTGGTCAGCTAACGCCTCAATTTATTTTGGATGAAAGAGCTCGTGAATTATATTGGGAGGGACATCGCAGAACGGATCTTATACGCTATAATCAATTAACAACAGGCACTTATTTGTGGCCATGGAAAGGTGGCGTTAGTTCAGGTACTGCAGTGGACAATAAATACAATTTGTTCCCCATACCGGCCAGTGTGTTATCAGCAAACCCTAACCTTACTCAAAATCTCGGGTATTAATTCTATTTACAGGTAATCAAAAATAATTTGTGATGAAATATATATCTAAAATATTGCTGGGGCCTTTGATGGTAACAACAGCTTTGTTATCCTGTAAAAAGGATGAACATAAAGTATATTTCGAAGGCGGCACGGATCCCGTGCTCACTGTCTCGTCTACCGCTCCTCTTGTGTTGCAACAACCCGACAAGGATAAGCCGGCCATAACTTTTAGCTGGACCAATCCGGATTATAGTTTTAATACAGGAGTGAGCTCTCAGAATGTTACCTATACATTACAGATCGATACTGCAGGCTCTGGTTTTAAACGTAATAAAAACCTGCAGGAAACAGCAATCTCCAATGATCTTAAGGTAACTCTAACCCAAAAAGACCTCAATACTTTCCTGACCAAAATGGCCCTGACAGCCGGAGTAACTTATAATCTTGATATAAGAGTGAAGGCAGCGTTGATCAATAATAGTGTGGCTCGTTATTCCAATGTAGTTAAACTAAAGGTGACGCCTTATCTTGATTTTGCCGTTGAGCCGCCTGGAACCGCAGCTAACAATTATGACGATGGTCAGTTATGGGTAACAGGTGATTGTTTTCCTTCTCCCGATTGGGCCAATCCCATACCTGCACCTTACGATGTAAGTTTAAAATTCACCAAGATTGATAAGCTGCATTATGAATTAATTGCAGATTTTGATAAAACAGGCGGCTACAAAATGATACAAAAACAGGGAGACTGGAGTACACAGTACCATGCACTTGTTGCGAATACTCCGCTTGAAGGAGATTTCGAAAAGAAAGACTCTGATCCGCAGTTCGCCTCTCCTGGTGTTGGCCGGTACAAAATCGAAGTCAACTTTCAAACAGGTAAGTACAAATTGACGAAACAGTAATTCAACTAAAACCAGCTACAATGAAATTTGTTATAAAAATCATTACGATAGTTCTTACAGGGTTTTTAGTGATCCCGGGCTGTCATAAGGTTGCTGAACTGCCATACTATTCAAAAGGCACTAAGCCCCAGCTTACAGCGTCTTCTTCAAGCATTGCTCCGGCCATTGCAGATTCAAATAAAACGGTTCTGACATTAACATGGACTGATCCTAAATATGCCACTGACTCCAATCATGTTAAGTTTGTAATTGAGGTAGATTCTGCCGGGAAAAATTTTGCAAACGCAGCTACGAAAACGGTAACTAAAGCACTCGCCACATCATTTACCGGCCGGGATTTAAATACTATTCTGCTGAATTACGGTTATCAACTGGGTTCGCCTGTTAAACTCGATATCAGGGTAGTTTCTTCCTACGCCAATAATAATGAACGCATCCCTTCCGATATTGTGAATGTATCCGTAACTCCATACAGTGATCCATCAAAACTGGCAACAGAGAAAACAACTGTAACTGGTGCCGCATCTACTTCAACTAATCCTTCGAATACGTTTACCTGGTCGCCTGCCTTCCCAGGGTATACGGGTATTGTGAGTTATGTTATAGAATATGATTCTGCAACCAAAAACTTCGCAAATCCAAAACAGGTGGCAGGCTATGGCGGTGCTTCTGTTTATTCGGCTACGTTGACGCAAGGTGACATGAATACTACCGGAATTGCTTCGGGCATTGCTCCAGGCACCAGCGGAAAAGTTGAGTATCGAATTAAAGCTACTACTGCAAGCGGCGCCATAGCTTATTCGACCGCGGTTTCTGTAACCATCACAACTTTCTCTCCTGTACCGGCTAATCTGTTTATTGTTGGTGATGCTACCCTGGGTGGATGGAATAATCCTGTGCCGGTGCCTTCGCAACAGTTTAGTAAAGTAGATGCGTATAAATTCAGTATTACCACCTGGTTAAATGGAGGCAAGAACTACTTGTTCCTGCCGGTAAACGGTGATTGGGGGCATAAATATGGAGGTGTAGGTGGTAATGGTAGCAACAATACTGCAGGAGATGATTTTAAGCCGGAAGGAAGCGATCTAAAGGCGCCTGCTTCTGACGGTATTTATCAGATCGTAGTGGATTTTCAAACGAATAAATTTACCGTTACTCCAATTCCTGTTCCTTCCAATTTGTATATCGTTGGCGATGCAACACCCGGAGGATGGAATAACCCTGTGCCTGTACCGGCACAACAATTTACGAGGTTGGACAATGTTACATTTGGCATTGTGGTCAACCTTACGGCTGACAAAAATTATTTGTTCCTGCCTGTAAATGGAGACTGGGGTCATAAGTTTGGTTTTAACGGAGCCAATAATGGCAACAATGTAAATGGTGATGCACTCAAGGCAGAAGGCGGTGATATGAAAGCGCCTTCAACAAGTGGTCTTTACCTGATCATTGTAAACTTTGCTACCAGTTCATGGACGGTTACTCCGTACACCGGCCCTGCCAATTTGTATATTGTTGGTGACGCAACTCCGGGTGGCTGGAACAATCCTGTTCCGACACCATCGCAACAGTTTAGTCAAAACACAACCGGCATCTTCCAGTTAACCTTGCCGTTGACAGCAGATAAATCATTTTTATTCTTACCTGTTAATGGAGATTGGGGCCATAAATACGGTGGTACCGGCGCCAGCAACTCCAATAATGTAATGGGTGATCATATAAAAGCTGAAGGAGGTGATTTAAAAGCACCGTCCACAAGTGGCAATTATACCATAACCGTAAACTTCATGAACATGACTTATAAGGTTCAATAATTGATCCTGCACAATAAAATTTGATGCAGAGCTCAATTATCAATCAGAGTCATCAGGAAGCAATACCTTAGCGTATGCACATGAGAAAATTCTAAAAGTAGAAGGCATCCATTCAGGGTGCCTTTTCTTTTTTAAGTTTTGCGGGATAATAGTATTGTGCAAAGAAGTCGATCCAAATTGATGCTGATCAAAAAATTAAGCAATGTTTTTTTGATGATCGATCACAAAAGAGATGAGTTTCTCCAAAGGAATATTTATCCTGGAAATGGCGTCGTTAATATCTTCCCTGCTTACCTGGGCAGCAAAAGAAGGCGTCTTTAGTTTCTTCATCACACTTTTGGCATCTAGGCCTTCATACCGTGTAGGCCTGATTAATGCAGAGGCATGAACAAATCCTGAAAGCTCATCAAATGCATAGATCATTTTGTCCATTGTAGTTTCCGGCTCTACTCCAAAATGTCTTGGTCCATGAGAAGCTATACAATGAATAACAGCCGGATCGATATTTCTTCTTTCCAACTCTTCAATGATGATGCGGCAATGATCGGTTGGATGCCTTTCCCAGTCGGCGTCATGAAGCAAGCCAGCCAGGCACCATTTGTACGCCTCTTCTTCTGAAAGATTTTCTTTTTCCAAAGCCCAGGCTTTCATGACTGCAGCCACCTGTTTCATGTGCAGGCGCAAACGTTCGTTTGCTACCCATTCATTTAAAAGATCCAATGCTTCCCCTTCTGGTAAAACATTTCCTGCGTTTGCCGGGTCGCCGAACACCGTTCTGCCAATCGGTTGTATTGCTTCCGCCATAAGCTTTGTTTGAGGCAAGATACATTGTCTTCGGTTTCAAAAATTCTGATCTAAACTCAAGAAGCGAAGTTCTACGAAGTCTCTCTTCGTAATCTTCCGAGAAATTCAAATTCATTTCAGTAAAATCCATATCATCAAAATCGGTCACTTCTTCTATTGTTCTGCATAGCTGCTGTTGATAGTTTTGTATCAGAAGTTGATTGATCATTCAGTCAGTACCGATATCCTAAAAACCGTCCAGTAAGTTTTTTAAAATCCAATTTCCAACAGAAAAACCAAACTCAATCAACTTCTTTTTTTCTCTATCCTTTGAAAACATATCCTGGAATCCATTGAACCCTTTGAAGCACCGGCTTATGAAAAACCATGGCCGTTTTGCTAACCACAAACACCCCAGAGTATGTGTGCTATGAAAACCGAGGTTTCAAAACGAATCCTCATTGTTGACGATGACATCGATCTGTTGATGCTCCTCGAACGAAAATTAAAACAGGAAGGTTACGAAACCGAGACCGCAATCAGCCTTCCTGAAGCGGAAGAATTAATCGTTTACTTCGATCCCCATCTTGTTCTTTTGGATGTGAATCTCAGAGGCGAAGACGGAAGACAGCTTTGCTGGAAGATCAAACACCAACCTGTTTACAGGATTGCCAAAGTGTTGATCATTTCGGGCTTTGATTACAATCCTTCAAGGGCTGCCCTTTTTGGTGCCGATGATATTTTGCCCAAGCCTTTTCACATGGAGTTTTTGTTGAACCGTATCAGCGGCCTGACTTCTGATGCTGTCGTCTCTGAATGAACATTGCATTGGATCAGGTAAACAGATCTGGTTCATCGTACCGCAAAACACCATCAATAACCCTTGCTGGTTTGGTGTAAGGATGTTCGGTTGCTTTACCCACATCCATGATGTGTACTACCGTCCATCCTTTTGATTTTAAATCATCAGAAACCAATGCCCGGTGGCAACTCCACCAAACGGCTTCAGAGCACATGTAAGCGGTGAATTGTTTTTGAGCAATAGCCTCCAGCTTTTCTACTGCCTTTTTAAATTCAGCCGTTTGCATATAATCAGCATAACCTCTAAAGGCCTCATTACGCCACGCCGTGTTGGTTGAATTCTCAACCGGCCTTCGTCGTCCGCCTAACTCCTTCAGATGTATATACTGAATGCCGTTTGCAGGCAATGAAGTTTCTAATGCTTCCTTATTAAAATGAGGATAGCGTCTTGAACCAGGATAGTTCCTGATGTCAACCAATACTTCAATTTTAAAAGAATGGAGTAAGGCAAGAAAATCTTGCAGCGAATGGGTTGAATGCCCAATTGTCCAAATCGTATTGTTGGTCATGTCTGAATGCAGCCAACAAAGTTATCATGCTGCAGATGTACCGATATTCCACAAATTGGAAAGGGCTGAAGTTTTTCTTTCCCACGATTGCACGGAAGCTTGTCCTGGTTTTACCGAACGCACTAATACAGGTTCTCTCTGGATAACCTTTCTCCTTCTTCTGTTGTTGTCATTCCTCGATTCCATAATCACAATTTTTCTTTTAAGAATTTGAAAACCGTGCCAGAAATTTTTTAAGAAGGAGTGCATTAGCATTCATCTCAGTTCTTTTTTATTCCGAAATAATATCTTTACTACTCAGGCCAACTTAGCTCAGTTGGTAGAGCAGCACCCTCGTAATGTGCAGGTCGTCGGTTCGATTCCGATAGTTGGCTCACTTCTTTCCTTAACCGTTTCCAATGAACATTCTTTCTATAAAAGAAACCTGTATTTATGTAGAAGATTTGGAACGAAGCAGACATTTTTATACGGATCAATTAGAGTTGCC
>JAGIAB010000012.1:0-1749 GCA_017745135.1 Flavisolibacter sp. | reverse complement strand
AAATCCATTTCGCATTCGAGGTAAGCAAACAAGAGTACGTCGATGCTTTGTCACAAATAAAAGAATCAGGCATTGAAATCCTTCACGAACAGGTATGGAAGAATGGCCTTCGCTCCTTTTATTTTCATGATCCCGACCATCATCTTGTTGAAATAATTGAACAAGGTCTCTGGGAACAATAGTGGCAGGCTCATCACTTGGTAAACTTGTGCTGCCTGCTTATGCCATCAGGCATAGTTTGTGTATTTTATTCCGTAACAACTATTACTGATTTAAAAATTAATCTTATGGCAGAAATACATGTGCAGGCAAGAAGGCATAGCCGCTCCAATCCTACGTGGATGTGGACCTGGCTTATTGTGGGTATCTTAATCATTGCGGCGGTCGCTTATTTTGTTTTTGCAAACAAGGATAAAGCGAATTCCAACAATAACCAGGATTTGAAAAACCAAAGAAACACGCCAATGCCGGGTGCTGCAATACCTCAACAATCATTGGATAATACTTATGTTATACGTGTTGCATAAGTAAATTTTTTACAAGATTAAAATCATGGCTATGGATAACATGAAACACAGGCGGCTTCAGGAACTGGACCGTTCTGATTTTGAAATTGTAAATGGTGAACCTGATATACGTGGATGGGATGTAAAAAATTCAGCCGGACAAAAAATTGGCGAAGTAGAAGAGTTGATCGTAGATGCCCGTCAAAAAAAGGTTCGCTATATGGTCGTTGATATGGACGACAATGAATTAAAACTTGATCATAGAAAAGTATTGATCCCAATTGGCCTTGCTGAATTAGACCAAAAAGATGATGATGTCATACTTCCTAATGTGCAAGCCGAACAATTGCATTCATTACCTGTGTATGATAAAAACAATCTGACTCCTGAAACAGAAAGGAATATTTGCACAGCATTGGGCAGAAAGAAAGAAACTATGACGGTGTCAAAAGATAATCAGGAACAAGACTCAGAGTTTTATACACATGACTACTTCAGTGAGGATAATTTGTATAAGCATCGATTGCATGAAGCGAAACCCTCAAACGCTCAATCGGAATATGAACAGGGTTTGAGGCTTTGGGAGAAAAGAAGTGAAGGTGGAATACTTCCGGATAGCTCAGGCAAAAGAGAAAGTTATCGAGAAAGCGAAATAGAGGAGAATGCAAAAATGGAAATGGTGCGTAACAGGAGACATGCTTACGAGCAAAGAAGAGCCGGAACGGGAAGAGATGCTTATCGCAGGCGTGATAATAGTGTGGAAGGAAGAATCAGGGATGAAGGCTTGCGGGATGCTTAACAGGAAATAAAAGGCAGTTTGGTAACTGCCTTTTATTTTGCATTCTATATTTTGCGCTCATGAGCTTATTGAATGTGTCCGGAATCAGCAAAAAACAGGGGGAAGAATTCGTATTAAAAAATATCAATTTCATCCAGGAGCCTTTGCAAAGAATTGCAATTGCGGGCAGCACAGGTTCGGGTAAAACCACGCTATTGAAAATCATTGCAGGTTTCATTCAACCGGATGCCGGCGAAGTGTTATTTGAAGGAGCAAGGGTAAGGGGACCGCTGGAAAAATTATTGCCGGGACATTCGCAAATAGCATATCTCTCTCAAAATTTTGAATTAAGAAACCATTACAGGGTTGAAGAGTTGCTGCAAATGGCTAACAAGTTTTCAAATTCCGATGCCGACCTGGTATTCGAAGTTTGCAGGATCGGTCATTTATTGACCAGGTGGTCGA
>JAGIAB010000129.1:5588-8069 GCA_017745135.1 Flavisolibacter sp. | reverse complement strand
CTTTTAATTAAGCATTTAGGAAGTTTCAGTAATTATGTAACCACCTGCATTACTGCTATTTGGCTTTTCTTGCGTCGCACTCTTGTACGTTTGGTAATTCTTATCATCATAATTCGAAGAGTCATTATGTATTGAACATTCATCATAGCGCAAGAATCAGTTCCCTCGTGCCTCGGGATGACAAGCAATAGAACTACAGGTTTTAAAACTCTTTAAAATTTTAAGTTACATGCAAACAGTGCAACCTCTCTCTTGTCATCCCGAGGCACGAGGGAACTGATTCTTGCACTTTGATGAATGTTCAATAAATAATCACTCTTCGAATTAGGATGATAAGAATTACAAAGCGTACACGAGTGCGACGCAAGAAAAGCTCAATAGCAGCAATGCCGTCCGGTAAAAAATATAAAAACACTTTACAAACAACCCCTTCCCGTTACTCTTCTAAATTCACCCAAATCAAGGTTCTGATTATATTCTCTCCTGTGCCCTTAACCACCGCTCCGGTATCTCATTACTGCTTGCTAATAAATAATCTTTGTAGGAACAGGCAATAAATTGTTTATCCGGTAATTGCATCCACCATCTTCCTGTTTTCTTGCTTTGTAAAAAAACAGTTTCCACTTCGGCAAAAGCAGTGTGGTATTCATTGAAGGATTCTTTTTCATCCATCAGCGCTTCTTTTTTTCCGCGGCTTCTTCCATCCATTAAATACCAAAGCATGTGGCTGATTTGTTTGGCCGTTAGGTTCTCGAAATCTTTTTCGGGACGGTAGCCGAAAATGCCAACCGTTTGCATATTCGGACTCATGCCTGCATATTGCATCAGTATACAGGCTTCCTCGCCATTCAATCCGTTTGGTGTTAAATTATTGGCCGGTGCAAAGGCATGTGCCAACACAGACATGTCGAAAGAAAAAACATGGCAATTGCGGATGACCGGTTCCATTTCTTCAATATGTTCTTTCACATTGCCTACACGAAAACAATCGAAGCGAAGTTTATCCATGGTCTCCAGCATTCGCGGATGAACAAAATAACTTTGAAACCCGATGTGATTGTAATGCCTCATGTAATTGGGTTCTGCGGTCAGCAATTCCATTAAAAAATTATCGCTGCGAAACGGAGAATCAATATTGATATCAATTACTGCATCAACGCCAACGGTATCAATCAATCTTTTGTCATCGGCAAATGCATAATACTGCGCCAGTGTTAAATCATGCGATCCGCCTAAGATTACTACCAGCTTTCCCTGCATCACCAATTCGTGGACTACTATTTTTAGGGCCGCGTAAGTATCGTTCAGCGACTTGCCGATTTTTACATTGCCAATGTCAGCAAGTTTAATGTCCTGGTGCCAGTAGTATAAACTGTAAAACTCGTTTCTAACGGTATTGGCTGCATTGCTGGCATGCAACAAAGCGCTTCCTCTTTGCTCGCCGCATCCTACCAACACCATCTGCGCTTCATCCAGGTCGGGAAATTCATCTTCAAAAACTTTGATTACTCTTCCAATTTGCCCGTCTTTATAACCTGCATCTGAAGAAATTTCTGCAAGGTTTATGGGGTCCAAAAAATCTATTATGGAATCTGACATGTTGTTGTTTTATTACACGAATTAAAACGAATTACACGAATTTTTTAAAGAGAAAGATTCAAACATAGAATTTAATTCGTGTAATTGGTGAATGAAATTCGTGTCATTATTTTCTTAACTCATACACCGCATAGCCCCAGGGTTCAATGCCAAAGCCTTTGTCAACAGGTTCTTTGTTTCCAGCAAAAACATTGTTCCATTCTTTTTCTGATGGCTGATTCTTCCAGCTTAGTTGTTGTGCCTTTTTGCTAAGATTCAGTATCACTAAAACCTTGTTGCCGTTTTTTTCTCTTTCAAATGCGTACAAGGCGGTATCGCCGGTGGTAGCTAACTTTTTAAAGGAAGCATTTGCAGCCAGAGCCGGATTGTTTGTACGCAAGTTCAAAAGTGTCTTGTAAAAATTTGCTCTTTTTAGTGTTTTAAAGTCAATGGTATCCTTATAAAAAAAACTAATGCTGTCCAACACAGGCTCTTCCTGTCCGCTGTAAATCAAAGGCACTGATTGTTTCATTGTTTGCGACAATACTGCAAATGGTGCATGAGAAGCGCCGGGCATGGTTCCATAATCTGCCTTATTCCAACTGTTCTCATCATGATTGCTGGTGAAATAAAGGAAAAGAGCACTGGGCGTAAAAACAGAATCTTGTTCGTGCAGGACAGAATCCAATGAAAGTGCAGGCCTTCTTCCTGCAGCAATGTCAACGGTTTTATGAAAGAATTTCCAGGCATAGCTCATGTCAAAGCCTGAATCGTACAGCCAATCATCTTCTGCTTCAGCAAGCATTAATATGTTTTTGTTCAATCCTTTTAATTCGGCATTGCAACGCTTCCAGAAATCTTTTCCCTGTCCCTGGGCATGATCGCACCGGTAACCATCGATAC